>DAOWDI010000050.1 GCA_030639105.1 Gammaproteobacteria bacterium
AGATCGATAATGTACTCGATGCGGTCGTACGCATGGGTATCCAGCCGACCCGGGACGTCGTGATCGCCTACACGATCCGGAGCCTCTTTGCCGGCAAGGACCGGGTGTCTAAGAAATTGATGCGCGAGGCCTGGAAGCACAGCTGCCGCATCGCGGCGCTCAGCTACCTATTGGCGCGCGACGTCGCACGGCTGAACCCCGAGCGTGCGCTGTTGGCGGGCCTGCTGCACGACATCGGTGTCACTGTCTTGATCGGCGAGGCCGCGGCGTATCCGGCCGTGCTGAATGACCTCGATGCATTCAACAGCTTGTGCCAGGAGTTATCGGGCCAGATCGGCGCAATGGTGCTGCGGGCGTGGAAATTTCCGGATGTATTCCCGGGAGCTGCGCTGGAAGCGGAATCCTTTGCCAAGCCGGTGGCCGACCGGCTACATTTGTGCGACGTCATCATGCTGGCGCACATTCACGATCGGCAACCGGCGCCATGGTCGCTGCCAGCCGCGAACCTCTGCGACCTCTCGATCCAAAGCAAGCTGCTCGACCACGACATGACCGAGGACCACCACCTGGCCATCATTGAGCAAACCGATCGCGAACTCGCGGAGCTGACCCAGCTCCTCAGTAGCTGACACATACCCCGAATCCGCACAATAGGTCAGGTGGTCGCCGTAATAGTTGGATGTCGTCGCGTTCGAGAAAGCGGGCGACCCGATACAGATACGCGGCGATCCAGTGGATCGGGTCCGCCAAGGTTGAGCAATAAGCCGTGGCGTACCAGCGTTACATTTTCGGCAATACGGCTAAGCGCATCGCCGAGCTACCCGCCGGCGCCGATCCAACGCTCCGGTACGAACTCCATAGAGTCGATCCTTGTCTCAAGGACGCGGTCCAAAAAGCGGGCCCAAATAGGCCCGCCTTACCCCCGGCCCGGCGCCATGCACGGGAGCTTGCTCAAGCACTCGGCGACGGATTTGTCGAGGTCGTTACTTACCCGACAGATGCGGCACCGAGCAGCTGGAACTACTGAAGGTACCGCAAACGGCAGGATCCTTTTTCCCGGTAGCGATCTTGCCGCTGCTGTACTTAGCCATACCGTCACCACCATAGGTGAAGCCGGTTTCATCGTTGATCATGACCTTATTACCCTGCATGTCGCGAGCTTCGGCAGCGACATAGATGCCGTTACCAAATTCAACCAGCTGAAACGGGTTGTTACTAGCGCTGACCGGCGCGGCGAGTGCCAGCGCGATGGTCGAACCGATGGCCACGGCAACGGGCTTCAAGTTGTTTTTCTTCACTTGTTCTTCCTCCTCACTAAAATAAAATATTTTATCGGCCTGGCCGGGGCCGGGCGATTAAACGCGAAGCCTGCGCCACTTCCTTCTGAGGTCGCGATTACGCCTTACCGGCCGACGGCAGGTAGAATGGTATTACCGGGCCAAACATAAGTCTATACGGTCAGGTGAGGCAAGCGGGGCAAAAGGCGCCGAGGATGCGGCCGTGGACGAGGCTAAAAAAAACCCCGCAAGGAAAGTATTTGCGGGGTAACGCAAAGTAAAGCGTAACGCTATCGCTACGATATCAATGTTAGACGGGGGACCCGGAGTGGGCATGGGAAATTTTCCCAAATACTTTAAGCCTCCGGCCAATTTTCGTCGGATACTGACCACCGGCTGGCTGGCGCTGCTGGGGGTAGCGGCTATCGCCGATTCAGGCCAGTCCGCCTTCCAACGCGGGGATTATGGCGCCGCGGCAAAACAATTCATGACGCATGCCGGGCGCGGCGATCCGATCGCGCAAAATAACCTCGCCGTGCTCTATTTGAGGGGCCGCGGTGTGTCACAGGACTATACAAAGGCCAAATCATGGTTCGAACAGGCTGCTGCCGGCGAGCTCGCCGGGGCGATGTTCAACCTCGGTATCATGCACCTGCGCGGCTATGGCGTGGAACCGGATGTGCTGCAGGCAACACACTGGTTTGAGCGTGGCGCCAAGGGCGGCGACCGTGAAGCTCAATTCTTTCTCGGCGTTCACCATTACCACGGCCGCGGGGTGGACCGCGATCTTGGGACCGCCGCAATATGGTTTCGCAGCGCAGCAGATCAGAACCTTGGTGCGGCGCAATACAATCTTGCGATGATGCATCTTCGCGGCGAAGCGGTTACCCGTGATGAGGTCGTCGCGCTCGAACTCCTGGAGCAGGCCGCTCACCAAGGACATGAGTCGGCGGAGCTAGCGATCGGGCGGATCCATCTGGCACATGCTGACGATCCCGGGCGCGTCGCCCGAGGGGCTCGGTTGTTCCAACGGTTGGCGGAAGAAGGCAACACCGATGCGCAGGTAACACTCGGTATGATCTACACCTTCGGTCAGGGCGTGGTGCGGGACTATGATGAAGGCCGTTTCTGGTTGAAGCTGGCGTCAAATCAGGGTTCGAGTCAAGCCCAACTCAATCTCGGCAACATCTACGCTGAAGGCATCGGCGTCGAGCGTGATCTTGTACGGGCCTACGCATGGTATTGGATTAGTGCCGAGAATGGTGAGACAGCCGCATCCCGGAACCGGGATGCACTCGCCCGGGAACTCGATGAGATCGAGCTTGAGCAGGCGCGGGTGCTGGCTGTTGAACTCGCGAGCGGCATACCCGCCTTGATGAGAACGCAGTCCCCTTGAGCCCGCTAGCGCAAGCGAACAGGCAAAACCGCACGCGCAGCGTTGCTACGCGCGCCGTTCAGTGCGTCCACCCTCGATGGCGTCGTCGGCCACGGCGACAGGCTCCTAGGAGCGACCGAACACAAAATCATAAATCGTCGAGCCCGCGGCCAGTGCTCGGCGTTCGAATTTTGTTATCGGCCTGAACTTCGCACGCGGTACCCCCCGTTCGGACCCGGCGAGGTTAACCCAAGTCGAAAGCCCGTTGACGGTCTCTAGGATTGACTGGGCATAGCTCTCGCAATCGGTGGCGACGAATAGGCGGCCGTGCCGATGCAAGCGTGGCGCGAGCAAATCAAAAAACTCGCGCTGCAGCAGGCGTCGTTTGTGGTGGCGTTTTTTCGGCCATGGATCGGGGAAAAATACTAACACGCGGTCGAATACCTCATCCGTTATCCGGTTCAAAAGGTCACGGATGTCCTGATCCGAAACTCTGATATTTTCTAACCCGGCCGCGGCGACCCCATTCAGTAGTCGACCCAGACCAGGGCGATAGACTTCCACCGCGAGAAAATCCTCGCCGCTCAGGCGCCGCGCCAATTCGAGCACGCATGCTCCATCTCCGGACCCGACCTCAAGCGTCACCGAAGCACTGCGGTGAAATGCCTTGGCGAAATCAGCGCTATCGCTGCACACCCCCAAGGCGTAATGCTCCCAGTTTTGTTCGAGGGCTCGTTTCTGCGCAACCGTCAGGCGACTGTTGCGGCGCACGAAACTGCGGATTGGCCTGGGGGTTTGCCCGAGAACAGGAGTCTTGCTGAGGGAAAGCTGGGTTGAGTCAGTTTTTTTCATTGAAACGCTATAACGCGACGATCAACCCCTCGGCTGCGATATGGCATTCCATCGTCGAATTGCGCTTGTTGATGATCCGTATGCAGTCGTGATGAATAGCATTGATCTTTTCGTCGTCATAGGTTGGGTCGTGATGGTACAGATAAAGCGTTTTGACGTCGGCGTCGATGGCGAAGTTCACCGCATCGACATAGCAGGAGTGTCCCCAGCCACGCTTCTTGTCGTAATCGTGCGGCGTGTACTGCGCGTCATGAATCAGGATGTCAGTCCCCCTTATCTCATCAAGTTCGGCGCCGCGTTCTTCGTTCTCTATCTGATCGAGAAGTTCACGCTCTTCATCGTCAAATTCATCGCGCCGCCGCTCTATCGAAGATTTGAGAAAATCGATTTCGTTGTCGGAAACATATACGATGTTCTTGCCCGCCACCTTTATCCGATAACCGTAGGTAACACCGGGATGATGCACATTATGAAAGGTGAGATCGATCGGCCCGTGGGTGATCCCGGTCTTCGATGGACTCAAGTATTCGATATCGGCCATCCACGTTTCGGTCTCGACTGGGAAATAGGGTGCTTTCATCTGATTAGACAACCGGTTCTCGATATCTTCCGCACTTTCTCCGGGACCAAAAAACAGGATCTTCCACCGCGGTGAAAAAGCTGGTTGAAAAAAAGGTAGGCCACAGATGTGATCCCAATGGTAATGGGTGAAGACGACTAGCATCTCCGAGATATCCGCCTTTGCCATCAACTCCTCGCCAAGCGGAATGATGCCCGTGCCGCCATCGCACACGAGCAGGTGATTGCCCGAGCGGATTTCGATACAAGAGGTGTTGCCGCCGACGCCAAGGTGGGTATTTTGAGGCGCTGCAGAAGAACCTCGGACGCCCCAGAGCCGCAAATACGAATTAGTCATCCGTCGCTGATTTCCGTTAGATGGATGTCGTATATTTTAGGATAAGTTCTTCGATTGCCTTTGTTGACATCGGTTTGGCGACGAATTCCAATACCCCGAGCTCTTTAGCCGCCACGCGATCTTGCGCATAATCCTTCGAGCTGATTACAACGGTGGGCGTGTTTTGATGCAATGGCAAGTGCCGTAGTTCCTGCAAGAACGTCAGCCCGTCTTTCTCGGGCATGATGATATCGAGAAAGAGCAGATCGGGTTTGTGCGTTTCGAGATACTCAAAGGCGTCGTTTGCCGACGCGAACATTTCGACCTCGATATCTAGCGGCGCGATGACGCGTTCAAAAAATACACGTACCGACAAACTATCATCAACAATGACAACCGTTGGCTTATTCATCGACATACCGTTACAGCCCGACCAGAGCATCCCGCTCCAATCGAGATTATTTCCCGGTCCCCTTATCTAACATACTGAGATTTATAATTATTATAGATAATATAATACGGATATCATCACTTTTTGCATTTTTATCGGCCGACGAGCGCCCTATAAGCGTGCATCATACCCCACATAGGCGGTGGGTGGGACGAATGCACCACGGTGCAGGTACGGGCGGGAAGACCATCGTAGTGTTAGCAGTGTCTGGTCATGTGCGGCGTACTACTATCTGATCGATTCCACCGATCCGGGCATGTGCTTGGCTGAGTCGGTTTGACTCGAGAATACAAAAGCATAGAATTGTGATCGAAGCGGACGTGCAGGTGGGTAGGACATCCGTTATTGACATCGGCGCGACAGCAAACCGACGCGCCGCGGGATTTGGCTCGCGGTCCGCTACATCGTGAACGGCGTATACTCGACGAATACTCCTCAGCATGTCAGCCCCGGGGGCAGTTGACTAAAACGAACGCTTTGCGGGTGTAGTTCAATGGTAGAACATCAGCTTCCCAAGCTGAATACGTGGGTTCGATTCCCATCACCCGCTCCATGTCGTGCGAACAAGAAAAAGTCGCCATCGTGACCTCCGCAAGTATTTCGCAAATCAGAAACCCAGACCTGGAGTCGGAGGTCGAGCTACTCTACAGCGTGGATCTCCCTTATCACAATTTTCAACACGCGATCGATACGATTGTTGCCGCCGAACACATCACGCGCAGGTGTATGGAGGAAGGGATACGGATCGACCACCAGGTCGTCTACTATTCGCTGTTATTTCACGATGCAGGATTCCACGACAATCACCGGGTGCTCGGTTTTGACACGAAAGAGGCCTACTCGGCAGACTTGGCGGTGCATCGTCTTGAGCAACACGGCATACTCGGCGGGACTGTCGAGAAGGTCGTGGCCGCAATACTCAGTACGCATAAAGATGCGAAATTCGTCACCGTCGAACAGAAAGCGGTCCGCGCGGCCGACTTGTCGGGGCTGGCGGCCGACTATCAGACTTTCCGAAAAAACTCGGCCAACCTGAAAGGTGAATACGAGATGTTCAATTCCAAAGTACTCAGCTGGCGCGAGTGGGTCGACCACGTTAGTAAGACCATCCAGTTTTACCTATCACAGGAAATCCGGTTGACGAGCTACTTTGTCAATGACAACGGTGAATCGGCCTTTCATCAAGCGGTAAGGGGAAACCTTGAGCGTCTCGTTGCCGAAGCCTGAGCTGTAGAGGGGTAAAAGAGAACGGGAATCGAACTCCCGGGAGCCTCAATCCGCTGCGTCGCCGATTTTCAGTAGAATGTAGTTGTTCCCGGATTCAATGAGCCGCGCGCGCATCGCCTGAATACTCTTGAGATCGGTGAAAGGGCCGACGTGTACTCGATGCCAGACGTCTTGCCCATTGATAACCACCCGATGTATCTTTGCCCGTATGCCACGCAGCGCAAGTTGTGCCTTTGCACGGTCTGCGTCCTGGAACTGTTTGAACGATCCGACTTGCAGCACGTAGGTACCTCGTTTGAATTCGCTATTCGGTTTTCCCGGCGGGCTTGATATCTCCCAATCCGGTACCTTGACCTCGATCTCCGGCAGAATCTTGTAGAAATCAAACTTCCGCTTGGGTAGCGCGCGTTCCAGGTATTCTTCAAATTCGGTGCTCGAGAAAGAAGCCGGTTTGTCGATCGCCGTGCTTGCGCACTCGGTACCGACGCACGCCGGGAATTCGCCGCGCCAGAAGTAAACAGCCAGCGCAACGACGAGACCGACCGCAAGCCCGCTGATAAAAGACATCCAGCTGCCAATCGGCCGCTTTTTAGTTTTGGGCTTAGAAGCAGCATTTTTATAGTCTCTAGCCATTACATCGCCTCGGGAGCCGATACACCCAATAAACCGAGCCCGTTGTGGAGCACCTGTTTGACGGCAAGTATCAGCGTGAGCCTGGCGTTTCGTTGGTCAACATCGTTGGTGATGATCCGGCAGCTGTTGTAGTAGGCGTGGAAGTCCGCGGCAAGTTCACGCAGAAAAATCGTGATGAGATGCGGTTCTCGGTTGCGCACGGCGGTTTCCAGGACTTCCGGATATTTCGAAAGGGCTACGGCAAGTTGCTTTTCTTTTGCGTCCTCAAGCCGCTCCCTACAGGCAAGGCCGGTTGCAGTGTCGGGTGCGTAGCCTTTATCGGCGAGCTGCGTAAACACACTGCAGATACGAGCATGTGCATACTGCACGTAATATACTGGGTTGTCGTTACTCTCGGACTTCGCCAGATCGAGGTCAAAATCGAGATGCTGATCGGATCGGCGCGTAATGTAAAAAAACCTCGCGGCATCACGTCCCACCTCGGCGACTAGTTCGGCGAGGGTCACAAATTCACCCGATCGCGTCGACATCGACATCCTTTCTCCGTCGCGATAAAGCACGGCAAACTGCACCAGTAGTATCTCCAGGCGTTGCGGGTCCAGGCCCATCGCTTCGATTGCCGCCTTGACCCGGCTGACATAACCATGATGGTCGGCACCCCAGATATTGATCAGATGATCGAAGCCACGCCGATACTTATCGGCGTGGTAGGCAATGTCGGAAGCAAAATAGGTAGCCGTCCCGTTCTCCCGCACCACGACTCTGTCCTTTTCATCACCGAACACGGTACTCTTGAACCATCGCGCTCCATCCTTGGTATAGACATAGTGGTTACCCAGTGCAGTGACCGCACCGTTGATGCTGTCGCTTTCGGCAAGCTGGCTCTCCGCAAACCAGTTATCGAATTCGACGCCGAATTCCAACAAGTCATTGTTGATTCCCGCAAGAATTTCATCGCGCGCAAAACGATGGATCTCAGCGTAGCGTGCTGATCCAAGCGCCGCCTTACTTCTCGCGATAAGCTCGTCCAATGCGGCTTCGGGATCTGTGATATTCACTGCTGTTTGCATCAAGAGGTCAGCCGAACAATCAAATCGTTCACCGACATCCTCACGCAGATTTTGTGCCATCTTGATGATATAGTCGCCCTGATAAGCGTTTATGGGAAATTTCAAGGCGTGTCCGCAATCTTGAAGATAGCGCAGCACGACACTCGTCGCCAAAATATCCATCTGACGCCCAGCATCGTTGACATAATATTCCCGGCTGACGGTATAGCCGGCCGCGGTAAAAATATTGGCGAGCACGGCACCGTAGGCAGCACCGCGGCCGTGCCCGACATGAAGTGGGCCGGTCGGGTTGGCGGAGACAAATTCAATTTGAACGCGCTTGCCACCTCCAATATTCGAGCATCCATAGTTCTCATTTGATTCCAGAATGCAGCCGATAACGTCCATGAAAGCATCGGTTGCGACATGCAGATTGATAAAACCCGGGCCGGCCGTTTCGGCCCGTTCGACGAGTGGGCTGGATTGCAGCTTATCGACGATCGCGGTAGCCAACTCGCGCGGTGCTACGCCTAGGGGTTTCGCCAGTATCAGCGCAATGTTGGTACTGAAGTCGCCATGATCCGGGTTCCGTGGCGCCTCCAATTGAATGTTGGGTACCGAAATTGAATGATGTGCCGCCTCCGCCAGCACGATATCGACTGCCTGCTTTAAAATCGTTCGTAATTTTTGCTTCAAAAAGACCTTCCCATTGTGCTGTCCCGCAATAAACCTCACTATCGCCGGTCTTCGTCACCGGCGAGTGCCTCTCAACCCTGACCGCTATTTTGGATACAACACGGTCCGTCCTGCTGTCGCGGACCTGTACAAGGTATCGATAGGCACTAAGGGGCTGGACGTGCGCGCGATGGGTGCGCATTCTAGACCGCATCTCTCGTCAGATCGACGCGCGCAGCTC
>DAOWDI010000103.1 GCA_030639105.1 Gammaproteobacteria bacterium
ACCGTCAGCGAGGTCTCGGCGACGTTGGTAGAGAGAATGATTCGAGTCGCCGCGCCGCGATGGAAGATCCGCTGCTGTTCGGCCGGTGACAAGCGGGCATATAAGGCATGGATCTCAAATCGATCACGCCAATGACGCAGTGCGTGTGAGACCTCGCGGATCTCGCGCTCACCCGGCAGAAATACCAGGACATCACCGCCCCCGACCTCCTGCAGTTCTTCGATAGCATTCTCGATACCGCGGGTCAGGTCGAGGTCATCGACGTCCTCATCTGGACTTTGTAGCGGCCGATAGCGCAGCTCAACGGGATATGTCCGTCCTTCGACCGTGATGACGGGTGCGCGATCGAAGTGCTCTGTAATGCGATCGACATCGAGGGTTGCCGAGGTAATGATGAGCTTGAGCCCCTTGCGCCGGGCGAGTAGTTGCTTGAGATAACCAAGTAGAAAATCGATATTGAGGCTGCGCTCATGGGCTTCATCGATGATGAGGGTGTCGTACTGATTAAGCCAGGGATCGCGCTGAATTTCCGTGAGCAGAATGCCGTCGGTCATGACCTTGATGAGGTTGTGATCGCCGAGACATCGTTGAAAACGCGTCTGAAAACCGACATCCAGACCGAGTTCTGTGTGCATCTCCTCGGCGATGCGCATGGCAACGGCACGCGCGGCGAGACGCCGGGGTTGGGTATGTCCGATGAGCCCGTCGATGCCCCGCCCCACTTCCAGGCATATCTTCGGCAGCTGAGTCGTCTTGCCCGAGCCCGTCTCTCCGCAGACGATGACGATGGCATGGTCACGGATAGCCTCGGCGATCTCCGCGCGCCGGGCCGAGATCGGTAGGTCCTGCGGATAGATGAGTCTCGGCGCCGCCCCCACCCGCTGCTCGCGTCTGGCAATTGATTCGTCGATCGCGCGTTCCAGTTTGCCGCGCTCACCCTCATTCCCGTTCAAGCGTTTGAGGCGCCGGGCGAATCGGTGTCGGTCCTTGCCCTGACAGCGATCGATCTTGCGGTTGAGTACTGTCGCGACTGACATCATGTGATCCCTGGACACGGGTGCATTTTTTCAAAGCGGGCTTTGACAGGCAAGGCCCGCAACCCTCGGCTGCTCAATTCGCCTGGGGGCGGCGCGCCCTACGATGCTGGGCGGGGAAAGCGAATATTTGGCGGCTATCCCGCGCACAATAGCCAGCCGTTAGGTGTTACCTTGTGGGGGATAGGCTTGGTCGTGCTCGCGGAATGGATTGTGCGTGATAAGAAATCGCATCTACCCTCTTATTTCATAACTCGCGCCAAGGTGCCATGATCACATGCGCGGACTGAATGAACGACCTGGCTGCATAAAGCAATGACGATGCCGGTCCTTGGAGATGGATGGATACCAAAGCCGACGGTTGCGAGCCAACGATATCGCTGCTCCACACACCGTTATACGCAATACACGAACAACTGGGCGCCAAGTTTGCGGCCTTCGCGGGCTATGCCATGCCGATAGAGTACGGCAATGGGATCAAGTGCGAACACCTGCATACGCGTGCTTATGCCGGCCTCTTTGATGTCTCCCACATGGGCCAGATCGAGGTTCGCGGGAAGGCCGTAACCGGCAATTTCGAGGCCCTGGTCCCGAGCGACATCGCCTCGCTGGCGCCCTATCGCCAACGCTATAGCGTATTGACCAACGATGACGGCGGCATCATCGACGACCTCATGATCACGCGCCTGGAAGATCAGCTATTCGTGGTAGCGAACGCTGCATTCAAGGCACGTGATCTGATGCATATCAAAGCACGGCTCGGGTCGGCAGCCACGGTTGAAATACAAGAAGATCGCGCACTCATCGCGCTGCAGGGACCGGCTGCCAGCCGCTGTCTCGGCAAATGGGACAAAGATATTTCCCGGCTTGCCTTCATGCAGGCCGGCCACTTTCGACTCGCCGGCATCGACTGCCTCATCAGCCGTTGCGGCTACACCGGTGGCGACGGCTTCGAGCTGTCGATCGCGGCCGCCGACGCCCAACCCTTAGCTGGCATGCTGCTTGAGGACAACACGGTACAACCCGTGGGGCTCGGCGCCCGCGACACACTGCGCCTTGAGGCGGGCCTGTGCCTGGCCGGCGCAGACTTCGATCCGGAAACGACACCGGTGGAAGCGGCGCTCGAATGGGTCATCGCGGCCAAGTACCGCAATGATCCACCCACCTGTGCACGCTTTCCCGGCGCCGCCGTGATCCTCAATCAACTTCACGACGGTGTTGCGCGGCGCCGGGTCGGATTTACCTCGGCGGGACGGGCCCCCGTGCGGGCGGACGTCATCATCTTAAACGACGATCGCCCAGTCGGACGCATAACCAGCGGCAGCTACAGCCCGTCACTCGGCGCACCGATCGCCATGGGCTATGTCGAGAATGAATTCACGGCGATAGGAACCGAACTAGAGGTAATGATCCGCGGCCGGACGCACACGGTCTATGTCGCCGATCCGGCCTTCGTTCCACACAGTTATTATCGGCCTTGAATCCAGGTAAGGGATCGTTCGGTTATGCGCCGCTTGCACGGTGCAACGCGCACCCGAATAATCTGGCACAGGTTCTACTACGGGAGAGCATGCTTCATGAGCACCACGAAATTCACCCGGGACCACGAATGGGTCCTCATCGAAGACACAACGGCGACGGTTGGCATCACCGACTACGCGCAGGAGCAACTAGGCGACGTCGTCTATGTGGAACTGCCGGAGGTCGGACAGGCCTTCGCGGCGGGCGACAACATCGCCGTGGTCGAATCCGTCAAAGCCGTCGGTGAAATATTTATGCCGCTCACCGGCACGATTGAGGCCATTAACGAACATCTCGAAGACGAACCCGAGCTTGTCAACAGCGATGCGGCCGGTGCCGGTTGGTTGTTCAAGATAGCGCTCAGTGATCCCACCAGCGCCGCGGGCCTGATGGACGACGCAGCTTATGCCGAATACATCGCCGGCCTTTGATACGGCCGCGACACCGACGTTCCCCAACACAGGGACCCGACATGACGAACCGACGTAAATCACTTGCCGAACTGGAAATGTCGGGCGATTTTATTCGTCGCCACATCGGTCCCAACCGGACCCAGATCGCGGAGATGCTCGAACAGATCGGCCTCGATTCCCTCGAAGACCTCCTCCACCGGGCGGTGCCACCCGCCATCGTATCGGCCAAACCCCTGGCCATGCGCGAAAGGATCAGCGAGCGCGAGGTGATCGCCTACCTAAAGCAGATGTGCCAGCGCAATCAGGTGCTTATCTCCATGATCGGCATGGGCTACTACGACACCATCCTGCCCGAGGTGATCAAACGCAACGTGCTGGAAAACCCGGGTTGGTATACCGCCTATACACCATACCAGGCCGAGATCAGCCAGGGCCGGCTTGAGGCGTTGCTGAATTTCCAGCAGGTGGTGATAGACCTCACCGCGATGGAGATCGCGAATGCCTCGGTACTGGATGAGGCCACCGCGGGCGCCGAAGCGATGGCAATGGCACGGCGCCTATCGAAGACCGAGTCGAATTGCTTCTTCGTCGATGCCGGATGTCATCCGCAGACCATCGCGGTGGTGCGCACGCGCGCACGTTACTTCGGATTCGAACTGATGGTCGGCGATCCGGCCGCGACCCTAGCGCAAACATCTTGCTTCGGTGTATTACTGCAGTATCCCGGATCCGGCGGCGGCGTGCGTGATCTTACACCCGAGATTGCGGCAGCACACAACGGCGGTGCGATCACCGCCGTGGCCACGGATCTCCTGAGTCTATGCGTGTTGAAGCCACCTGGTGAGATGGATGCCGACATCGTCCTTGGCAGCGCGCAACGCTTCGGTGTACCGATGGGCTATGGCGGTCCCCACGCGGCCTTCTTCGCCACGCGCGAAAAATTCGTGCGTTCGATGCCGGGACGAATCATCGGGGTGTCGGTCGACAACCGCGGCGAACCCGCGCTGCGCATGGCGTTGCAAACCCGCGAGCAGCACATCCGGCGCGAACGTGCAACCAGCAACATCTGTACCTCACAGGTTCTGCTCGCGGTGATCGCCGGGTTCTACGCCATCTATCATGGACCACGCGGTCTGAGACTCATCGCCAGCCGGGCGCATCGCCTCATGCAGGTCTTCTGCGCCGGACTCGAGCAGCTCGGCTATGAGGTGGCAACCGCGGCCTATTTCGATACCGTTACCATTCGCACGCCGAACCGTGCGCGCTGGCTGGCGGCGAAGGCACGCGAGCAGTGCATCAACCTGCGGGTGATTGACGTCGATGCACTCGGCATTTCGTTCGACGAGACAACCTCGCGCGAGGAGGTGGAAACCTTGTGGCGAGTCTTCGCTCGCAAGGCGTTGATCGAATTTTCAATCGTGGCGATCGATGCCGAACTCGATGAATGCATTCCGCCCGCGCTCAGGCGCGAGAGCGAATTTCTGACCCATCCGGTATTCGAGCGCTATCATTGCGAGACCGAGATGATGCGCTACATGCGTAAGCTCGCGCGCCGCGACATCGCCCTCGACCGCGCCATGATCCCGCTCGGTTCCTGCACCATGAAGCTGAATGCGGCGACGGAGCTGCAGGCGCTGTCCTACCGTGAGTTTAATGCACTGCATCCATTCGTACCGCTAGACCAGGCCCAGGGCTACCGCCAACTCATCGAAGAACTCGAAGAAATGCTGTGCGACCTCACCGGCTTCGCCGCCTTTTCGCTGCAGCCCAACGCCGGATCGCAGGGTGAGTACGCCGGCCTACTCACCATCCGCAAGTATCACGAAACACGCGGCGAAGCAAAACGCAATGTGTGTCTCATCCCGGCTTCGGCCCATGGCACGAACCCCGCGAGCGCGGTGATGGCAGGCATGGAAGTGATGGTCATCGCCTGCGATGTGGATGGCAACATCGACATTGCGGATCTTTCGGCCAAGGCCGCGCAACACCGGGATCGGCTCGCCGCGCTGATGGTGACTTATCCGTCGACCCACGGGGTGTTCGAGGAATCGATCCAGGCAGCCTGCGGCATCATTCATGAGAACGGCGGTCAAGTATACATGGACGGCGCCAACCTCAATGCGCTGATCGGGATCGGCCGTCCGGCCGAATACGGCGCGGATGTCATGCACATAAACCTGCACAAGACCTTCGCCATCCCGCACGGCGGCGGCGGTCCCGGTATGGGACCCATCGGGGTACGCGAACACCTCATGCGCTTCCTGCCCGATCACCCCATCGTCGGCGGCGTTAATCCGGCCGCCCACGAGGAAGGCACAATTGGTACGGTGTCAGCGGCGCCGTGGGGCTCGGCGAGCATCCTCACGATCTCGTGGGCCTACATCTCGATGATGGGCGCACACGGCCTGCGCCGCGCCACCTTGATCGCGATCCTCACGGCAAACTACGTCGCCGACCGGCTTAAACCCCACTATCCGATCCTCTACAGGGGACAAAACGGTATGGTTGCCCATGAATGCATCATCGATCTCAGGCCGATAAAGGCGGCCTGTGGGGTAAGCGTGGACGATATCGCCAAACGCCTGGTGGACTACGGATTTCACGCCCCGACAATATCATTTCCTGTCGCCGACACACTTATGATCGAACCGACCGAGAGCGAAAATAAACGTGAGATCGATCGCTTCTGTGACGCCATGATCGCGATCCGCTCGGAGATCAGCGCCATTGAAACGGGTGCTATCAACCGCGAGGACAACCCGCTCAAAAATGCGCCACACACCTACGAGATGCTGCTCGATACCGAATGGCTACATCCGTACACCAAGACCGATGCTTTTTTCCCGACCGCCGGCGGTGCCGAAGACAAATACTGGCCGCCAGTAGGCCGGGTCGACAATGTATATGGCGACCGGCATTTATCGTGCGACTGCGTATCGATCGAGGCCTAGGGACCTCATGTCCATCAACATTAGATTTGGCATTATCAGATAATTTTTTATCTCAGGAGAATTAGACTGTTATGAAAGATAAAACCATGACTTTATGGGTTTTAATTACGCTACTTGGTGCAAGCATTCTTGTTACTGGTTGTGAATATGATGCTGCTAAACAAAGAGTTTCCAAACAGGTTCCAGAGGCAAAGACCATAAAGAAACAACAGTCTAAGCAGGTAAATGAAACGATAGTGATTGAAGATAATGAAGCGGAATTGAAAGCCCTGGGGGAAAATGCCAAGAAAATAACCAGGGTATTTGCGAATTCATTAAAAAGTGAATTACAAAAAGCCATGGAAAATGGAGGTCCAGTCAATGCACTTACTATTTGTAACACCACGGCAATACCGATCACTGAGAAAGTTGCTGAGGAAAAGGGAGTGCAATTAAGTAGAGTGAGCCTGAAAAATCGTAATCTCGCAAATGCCCCAATTGATTGGCAAAAAACAGTACTGGAAAATTTTGATGCACGCGCTGCCAAGGGTGAAGATGTTAAAACGATGGTTTATGCCAAAATCATCGAAGAGCATGGAATAAGACAGTTCCGTTTTATGAAAGCCCTGCCTACAAGTGAAATTTGTTTAACTTGTCACGGCTCAAAATTGACTCCAGATTTGTCGTCTAAGCTGATCGAACTCTATCCTTATGACAAAGCGACTGGATATACGCTTGGGCAGATCCGTGGTGCCGTTGTCATCGTGCATGATATTGGACGAACTCACTAGTCAGGTGAAGCGATCAGTGAACTTGAAATATGATTAGAATTTTCAAGTTCACTGACCCCTGCGCCACGGGACGGGAAGGATGGATAAGATCTGCTGACCCACCAAACCGGTCCATGCTCAACCCGGTAGCAGGCCCCAAGATCGACGTGGCAAAGCGCTCCTACACGATTCCGGGTTGTTTATAAGTGCCCCTGGGTCCAACGCACGATATCCGCCGCGCCCATGGCGCCCGGCTGGCGAGCCAGCTCCCGGCCATCTTGAAACAGC
>DAOWDI010000266.1 GCA_030639105.1 Gammaproteobacteria bacterium
GTAAGCTGTACCGGCATCATTTCAATCCGTTGTTTAGCCAACCAGGCGAATGCCAACGCTTCGATAGTGTCGGGATCGATATTCAGCGCCGCGGTTGACTGAACTCTAAAATGTGGCATGGCATCGTCTAGTAGCCGCATAAGAAGTTCGTTTGCGGCACCACCACCGCAGACATAAACACATTTCGGTTGAATACCAGTTTGTTCAATGGCGCGCGTGATGGAGGCAGCGGTGAATGCCGCCAATGTCGCTTGAATGTCTGCGCCCGATAGATCTATCGGTCCTATTTTAGTAAGCACGTCGGTGAGTAACGTAAGATTGAAATATTCGCGCCCGGTGCTCTTCGGCGGCGCGCGCTGAATGTAATCGTCTGCCATCAAGGCGTTCAACAGGATTTCAGATACCGTGCCGGAGGCGCCCCAGCGGCCACCGTCATCAAAAGCTTGCCCGAGTTCCTGCGCGATCCAGCCGTCGAGCAGGCAGTTGCCGGGGCCCGTGTCGAATCCTTCGACCATAGCGCTCAGCTCGGCCGGCAATACGGTGATGTTTGCAATTCCGCCGATATTAACCACTACCGTGTTGGTTTGTTCATCGCGAAAATATGCAGCGTGGAATGCTGGGACGAGTGGCGCACCTTGCCCACCGGAGGCGAGGTCAAGGGTGCGGAAATCGGCCACGGTGGTGATCGAGCAGCGTGCCGCAATCGTCGCGGGATCGCCGATCTGGATGCTATACGGCGGGTCGGTCTCGGGGCTATGGCGAAGTGTCTGACCGTGGCTGCCGATTGCGGCCACATCCTTTGATGGCGTATCGGTTGCGTCAAGTACATCCATCGCTGCGCGCGCAAACCACCGCCCGACGTTGATATCGAGAGTCGCGATTTCGTGCAAGGTTAAGCGCGTGTCTGGTTCGACTGCACGGGCTAATTCGGCGCGCAGGGATTTCGGATAGGGTGCGGTCAGAGCGCCGACGATAGTGATTTCATTGCGGTTGAAAGACACTAAGGCTGCATCGACCCCGTCCATGCTGGTACCAGACATGAGACCGATATAAAGGCTCATCGCGCAGGTATCGGTTGGTGATCAGCTCACTGCATGTCCCGACCAATTTCGGGATTGACTTGGGCGACTAGCTTGTCCGATTTCGCGGAATTATCGAGCTCATCGAGTTGCGCCAGTAGCACGGCGGCTTTGGCGCGGAAGTCCGCGATGTATTTCGTATCGATCGGCAGTGCTTTGGGCAGGGCAATTTTCAATGGATTGCGATGGACGCCGTTGATACGAAATTCGTAATGAAGGTGCGGCCCGGTGGCGAGTCCGGTTTTGCCCACGTAGCCGATCGTCTGTCCCTGTTTTACTTTGACGCCGTTCTTGATGCCGCGGGCGTAGCGTGACATGTGTGCGAACAATGTGCTGTACGATTTACCATGCTGTATCACGACCGTGCGGCCGTATCCGCCCTTGGTGCCTGCATGAATTATCTTTCCATTTGCCGTCGCCCTAATGGGTGTGCCGTGCGGCGCGGCATAGTCGACGCCTTTGTGCGCGCGGATCGTATTCAAGACTGGGTGACGGCGTTGTAGATTGAATCGCGAGCTTATCCGGGTGAAATTTACCGGTGCACGCAAAAACGCCTTGCGCATCGCCTGGCCCGTATCCGAGTAGTAGCCGGCGTGGCCATCGGTATGCGAGTAATACACCGCGCGCAGCTTCTTTCCGCGGTTCACGAATTCGGCCGCTAAAATCTTTCCATTCTTTACCTTTACTCCATCCTTGAAAATTTCCTCATACACGACGCTAAATTGATCGCCCGAACGAACGTCAAGCACGAAGTCGATGTCCCAACCGAAAATATCGGTGAACTCCATGATTGTTTTGTCGGCCAAACCGGCAGCCTGACCGTCAAGAAAAAGTGACTGTGTGATTTTTGCAAGCACGCTCGAGTATCTGATCTCAGGCTCGATTTCGACGATCGAGACCGAGTACTCATCGTTTTCAAACTGGATGTGCAGCGAGCGACGATAGTCGAGTTCCTGAATCATACCGAAGATACGGCCACTCTCATCGGCCTTAACCATGATCGTTTGACCTGGTCTTATGCGGCGTAGATTTTTCGTTGCTACCCCAACATTGAGAATCTTATGCAAGTCCTTTTTTGAGAATCCGTGCCGGCCGAAGATCAGCGCCAGGCTATCCCCAGGCGCGACAATGATCTTGCGCCAATCGTGGGCTATGAAGTCGTCTTGTTTCGTCGCATGATCGAGGCGAGCTTGGTCCGCTTTGCTATGTGGAATCGTTTGTGGCTCGAATGGGATCCGATTGTTCGAAAGTTCACTGGTTGCGGTCTGGGATGATGCAGCGGTTGGGGTTGGTGGCAGCTCTAACGAAATCGTCGATGAAGCGATCTCGGCAGTACTTACCGCATCGAGTAACCCGAGCCGGGAGACCTCAATCCCCGCCGCCACGACGAGAATGATCACAACTGCAAACCCGAAAAACCGCCGCCGCCAACCTGACCGGTCACGCCCGGAGCCAGACCTCAGCCGAACATTGTAGTCATACATGACCTGTCTTTTGTAAGACACCGGGAATCCTTGGATTTTTGTGCCGCACAAAATAACGTTTTGGCCGCCGATGGTCAATGTGTTGGGATGGATCGATGTGATAGGCTTGTCACCGAGGAAAACTCAAGGCTGGGCTCCAGTTAGGTATGCAAGAACAGTTAGAAAGTATCA
>DAOWDI010000196.1 GCA_030639105.1 Gammaproteobacteria bacterium
ACCCTTAAATCAATGAAATCACCCGTACGCGTCATCGTGCCTGAAGCCGGTGGCTTGGTTTTCTATTCTTTTCTGGTTCTTGTCGCCGCCTGAGAGATGCTTGGAGCCGACCAGCCAGTCATTCTGCAACTCCTCGAAATCACACCGGCCATGAAGACGCTGGAAGGCGTCGTCATGGAACTTGAAGATTGCGCATTTCCACTCATCTCGGGGATCGAAACAAGCGATGATGCTAAGGTCGCATTCAAAGACGCCGATTTCGGCATGCTCGTCGGTGCCCGGCCCCGCGGGCCCGGAATGGAACGCGCCGACCTGCTCGAAGCCAACGGCGGGATCTTCAAGGTTCAGGGTAAGGCCATCAACGACAACGCAAGGCGCAATATCAAGGTGGTGGTGGTAGGTAATCCGGCGAATACAAACGCCTGGACCTGCATGAATAGTGCACCGGACATCGATCCGCGGCAGTTTAGTGCAATGACTCGTCTCGATCATAATCGCGCCTCAGCACAGCTTGCCCAACAAACCGGCAGCACGGTTTGTGAGATTCGCCGGATCATGATTTGGGGCAACCACTCGACGACGCAGTACCCGGATTTGAGCCATGCCTCAGTCGCGGGGAAGGCCGCGCTGGACATGGTCGATCGAGCCTGGTATGAGAACGAATACATACCGAGCGTGGCAAAACGAGGTGCGGCGGTCATCGATGCGCGCGGCGCCTCGAGCGCAGCTTCGGCGGCGAACGCCGCATTGGAGCATATGCGTGATTGGGTTGGGGGAACGGCCGCTGACGATTGGACGAGTATGGGCGTGGTGAGCGATGGGAGCTATGGTATCGAAGCCGGGCTGATTTACTCATTCCCGGTAACAACCGCTGATGGTGCCTACGAGATTGTTCAGGGTCTGCCAATTGACGAATTCAGCCGCGAGCGGATGCGTGCAACCGAGAATGAATTGATAGAAGAACGCGCTGCGGTGCAAAAAATGCTCGCCTAAGCGTATGGGGAAATGACTGCCACTTTTTGCAGGTGGCGCCGCCTCGCGATGTACCGGCAATCGTGGATTTCGCAGTGAGAATACGACGATCATGATCGATAATGAGGGATTTCGGGCCAACGTCGGCATCGTCTTAGTCAACAATCGGGGGCAGTCCTTCTGGGGCCGCCGGATCGGAATGTCGGCGTGGCAATTTCCCCAAGGCGGGATCCAGAAGGACGAAACCCCCAGAGTCGCGATGTTCCGTGAGTTGGAGGAAGAGGTAGGCTTACGTTCGCAACATGTCGAGGTGATCGGCTGTACACAAGGATGGCTGCGCTATCGCCTGCCGAAAAAATACATTCGCACCCATCAGAAACCGGTGTGTATCGGACAGAAACAGAGATGGTTCGTGTTACGCCTGGACGCCGCGGAGAAGCACGTCGATCTCAATCAAGCCGAACAGCCGGAGTTTGATGATTGGCGCTGGGTTGATTACTGGGATCCCTTACGTTTCGTAGTCCCTTTTAAACTCGAGGTATATGAGAAGGCATTGAGCGAACTCGTACCGCTCGTGCGCGAAAGCACCAAAGCCGACATCCCTCCCCGCCCACATTTCTATCACCTCCGAGCGATCATCGGCCACCCCGGTGGGAAACGCGGACTGGGATCCTGAAATCCGCGCATGAATAAAGGCCTCGGGCGACTCCAGTACCGACTTTTTTGAGGCCGATCCGCATCATCCATCGTGCATGCGTACGATATTGCAACCCGGATCCCCTGCCCCACCGACCCGAAACGGCGTCGTTATTTGCTTGGGCGTGGTTACTCACAGAATCTGTGGATAACTGTGTGGGTTAAATGCGCAAATGTAGCCTTTTTCGCAGTATGTGCAGGACGCAGCGTTAGATTGGTGATTTTTTGTGCAGTTTTATTAATCACTTTAAAAACAGATAGATAGATGAATCGAGCTATAGGGGCTTGAAACTAAAACGGGGCGGTCCGTAATCGGTGGGGAGTACACGGCAGGGTGTGCATAACAGCCTATTTTCGATTGAGATCAGGCTTGATTTTGGTCGAAAACTGTGGTTTGGAGATGTCTTCAATCCAGAAACAATCTATGAGGTTCAGTATTTTTATTGGCTTACATGAATCTTCGCAATCAGCTTATCTTTTTGACTGACGGGCGAAATTGATACGATACGGTTGCCGTCCAATGGAGGGATTGGAATGAGGTTGATTAGCATAATGGTTGTTACCCCAGCCCAGCACAGGTAAAGCCAGAGGATAGCTCTCGGGCTTGAAAGCGAGCATCGGGATTGCCGCACGCTGCTTGAACAATCGCGTGATGCGCAGAAGGATGGAGAAAGCCTCGCCGCCTGGAATGATCGGGCGACCGCGTTATTATCGAAGGTATCGAAACAGACGGAAATACGATCATCCGGCAGTTGCGTCCTCGACACTGCCCGGGTACCGCAACTGAACCGATCCTGTCCAGGGACGCGTGCCTTAGGCTGGGCCAATTTATTGCAGCAAACAAGCTGGTGGATATCACTATCATCAGGTGAGTCGTGCACCATTGTTGTCGTCCTTTGACCTCGGGTCGCAGCGGTTCGTCTCTTCTGGGCGCGATACTCGCCGATGCAGGGGCAGATTTCGGGCTCGGCACGCCGCAAGAATGGGATCCCCGCAGTGGGCAGATGGAGGGCACTGCCATCAGGTGGGCTGCGCATCATTATCGTCGTGCTTTTGACATCAGCGAGGGTAGGAAATACGTATTGTCACCGGCGCTCGAAACCAAATTTCGTCTGCGTCGCGGACGCAGGTATTTGAGACATGCCTTGAAAGAGAGTCGCTTTCTAAAGATCGGCGACCTGGACCTTATCGTGCAACCGAGTTTTAAATTGGGGTATAACCCCCGGGTCGTCCTGAATTATCGCCAGCTCGAACTTAACCTCCCGAGTCTGCTGGTCGGGCGCACCCACATTGGACCCGACCAACTGGCGCGGGAATATGTGCGTATCTATCGGCAGGGTCTGATGCTGCTGCGGACGTTTGGTGGATGCGTCGTTGAATATAATGAACTACAGGACACGCAAGCGGGCGGATGGGCCGAGGCGCTTGCGGCGACAACGGGTCTGGATAGATTGGCGTTGATGGACAGTCGTCGTCGACGGCTTCAAGGTGAAGCCGACCCGCGGAACGTGGAACCGATTTACCTCGAAGCTTATACGCTGTACGAGGCGATGCGATCGCTCGGTGGTCGGGCAATCGAACCGTCGCGGCAGGTCGTGCGGGCTCGGGACCCGGTGTAGAAATGGCCCCGGTCAACGAGGCTCAGGCCAAGATCTCTATCCAGTTACCATCTGGGTTGCATGCGACTCATCCAAACCGAATTATGTCTGCTCTCCTATGATCGTCTCGAAACCCGTGACCACATCCAGCAGTTCGGCGGTGATTGCATTTTGTCGAGCCCGGCATAAGACCGTCGTCACTTCCTCGATATGGTCATCGAGGTTGCGCTCCGCCGAGCGCATGGCGGCCAGGCGGCTGGCGTGTTCGCTGGCCTGGGATTCGGCGCAGGCGCGGAAGATCGAAGCAAATAGATACTGACGCAGCAGCCGGGCAAGTAGCCGTTGGCGGTCCATACTGAAGGTTGGCAGCATACGTGAGGGCCATGCTTCTTCCTCCAAGTGGCGAAAGCGGTGCAGGTCGACGGGGTACAATTCGAAGCCGGTGGGATGATAAGCCCCGCCGCCAGAATGACGGTTGTAGAACAGTAAGACCTTGTGTACGCCCGCCCGTCCACGCCAGTCGTCGACCTTGAGCAGGATCTGCTGCACGGTGGTCGTGATGCGGGTGGCCGATCCGGGCAGCGGAAGGTCTTCATGGACAACCTGGCCATGCCGCTCGAGTGTGGCGGCCACCCGTGCGCCGACGGCGAGCAGCAGGCAGTTTCCCGGATCCGTAAGCGTCGGGTCCGTGTGCTTCAAGGCAAAGGTTGCGATCTCCTCATTGAAGCGGCCACACAGACCGTGGTCGGAACCGAATATGATGACTCCAAGGTGGTACGGTTCGCCTGTGTGCCGGGCAGGGGCGGGCGGTATTTCCAATCCTCCTAACACCACGTGCAGTCCCCGCTCCACGGTTCGATAGTAGCCGGCGAGGGCACTGACCGCCTGCTCATATTGCCGGATACTCGCTGCCGACAGCGCTTTCATGGTCTTGACGATGGTGCGCAGTTCCTCAAGGCTATCCAGCTGAGAGTGCAGTCGTTCGAGGGATTCCATGGCCTTTACGCCCGTGACTGGCCGCGCAGCCCAATTATTGCATCGCGGGCCATCTCCAGGACTTGCCGCCAGGCCTCATCGTCAAGCTTCCTACCGGCCTCCATGCGCTCGCACAATTCGGGCAGTTCTCTCGACATGCGTTCCTGCACCGCCACTTCGGCCGCGGCCACCTGATCGAGCGGCAGATCGTCAAATAGCCCTGCATTAACCGCCTTGAGCCCGGCTATTTGTTTGCTGGCGCGCAGTGGCTGATGCTCGCTTTGTTTCAGGACTTCGCGCACGCGCCGGCCATGCTCGATGGTCCGCCGGGTGTCTTCGTCCAGGCGCGTGGCAAAACGGGCGAAGGTCTCGAGTTCCTCGAATTGAGCATAGGCGAGACGCAGATCCCCGGCTACGGCGCGCAACGCCGGGTACTGCGTCTTGCCGCCGACCCGCGATACCGACTTGCCCACGTCGATGGCCGGCAGCAGGCCTTTGTGAAACAACGTTGGTGAGAGATAGACCTGACCATCGGTGATGGAGATGAGGTTAGTCGGGATGTAGGCCGAGATATCCTGCGCCTGAGTTTCAATAATGGGCAGCGCCGTCAGCGAGCCGCCGCCGCGGGCAGCGCTCAGGTGGGTGGCCCGTTCCAGCAGGCGAGAGTGGATGTAGAAGATATCGCCCGGATAGGCTTCCCGCCCCGGCGGACGGCGCAGCAGCAAGGATAGCTCGCGATAGGCGCGGGCATGCCGGGTGAGATCGTCATAGACGATGAGCGCGTCACGACCTTTTTCCATGAAATATTCGGCCATGGTCATGGCGGCATACGGTGTGATGAAGCGCAGCCCCGGTGGATCCTCATCCGATGCCACGATCACAATCGTGTTGTCCAGGGCTTCGTGCCGGCGCAAGGTGTCCACCACCCGGGCCACGGCGGTCCCACGCTGGCCGATGGCGCAATAGATGCATACCACTTCCTTGTCACGCTGGTTGATAATGGTGTCGACGGCCACTGAAGTCTTGCCCGTCTGACGATCGCCAACGATCAGCTCACGCTGACCGCGGCCGATGGGAATGAGGGCATCAATCGCCTTGATGCCGGTTTCCAGCGGCACCGTGACCGGGGCACGTTCGATAATGGCGGGTGCGGGACGCTCCACCGGCCACCGCTCGCTAAACCGCAGGGGCTTGCCGTGATCGAGCAAGCGTCCCGTGGCGTCGATCACTCGCCCCAGCAATCCCTCGCCGATGGGTGTGTCCGCCTCCCGTCCGGTGCCGCTGACCTCTATGCCCGCGCTCAACTTATCACTGTCGCCGAGCAGCATGACCCCGATCTCATCCGGCTCAAGGTTGATGGCAACACCCAACATGCCGCCCCGGAACCGTAGGAGTTCCTCCGCGGTCGCACCGGGGAGGCCTTTGATGCGCGCGATGCCGCCGCCCACCTGCACCACCGTGCCGGTTTCCCGCAGGCACAGATCGAGCGCATGGCGTTCGCTGGCCGCGTGCACGGTGGTCATGACGTCATCGAGTAGCGCCTGGAGCAAGGGTTTACTCCGCAGCCGCCGCTTGAGTCGAACCGAAGGCGTCTTCGACGGCGGCGGCCAGCCCTTCCATATAGTCGGCCAGATTCCAGCTCAGCCGCCGCCCGCCGCGGGTAAGTTCGATCCCGCACAGCAACTCCGGGGACTGGTTGTATTCCACCGCAACACCATCGGCCAGGTGTTCGTGGATCGCGCGAGTCAGACGGCCGCGTACGGTGGGATCCAGCTCGAACGCGCTGGCGATGCGAACCGGCTCGGTGGTATCCGCCAGCAGCTCACGGGTGTCGGAGTCCAACGACTTCAGGCGTTCGATAAACCGGTGAACGACCTGCCGGTCGAGGTCTGAGTCCGCCAGCTCGCTCAACGCCTTGCGCGAGATGGCCTGGATGGCCTCAGCCGCCCGGTGGCGTAGGTTGCCCAAGAACTCCTCCTTTTCCTGATTGGCCTGACGCTGCCAGTTTGCGCGGGTCTCGGCCGTTTCCACACGCGCCACCTCGAGCATTCGCTTTTTCTGTTGCTCGGCTTCTGCTCCGGCCGTGGCCAGGATCTGCTCGCGTGCGCGTTCCAATTCATCGCGCTTTTCCTGATAGCGTCGAGCGTTCTCCGCGGCCTGCTGCTCGCGCGCCTGCGCCTCATTCAGCCGCCCGGCGATGCGCTGCTCTCGACGGTCCATGGCACGGATGACCGGCTGGTACAAAAAGCGTTTCAGCAGCCAGACTAAGATGAGAAAATTGACGATCTGCGCCGAGACCGTGATCCAGTCGATCTCCATCGGTCAGCCTCCCACCGGCGTCGTGACGTAGTCCCAGAAGGGGTTGGCGAAGATCAGGATCATGGCCACCACGAAACAGTAGATGGCGGTGGACTCGATCATGGCCAGTCCGACAAACAAGGTGCGTGTGATGGTGGCGGACTCGTCCGGCTGCTGGGCGATGGCGCTCAAGGCCTGGGCCACCGCGCGGCCTTCCCCCAATGCCGGACCGATGGAGCCGATGGCGATGGTCAGCCCCGCGGTGACGATCGATACCATGCCGATCAGTGAGATGTTTTCCATGCTGCTCTCCTTATCAATCTGGCGTTGGTTCCTGCGCATTGCTGGATTGTTCGGTGTGTCGATGGGTCGATGTCGCGGACGCGATATAGACCATCGCCAGGATGGCGAAGATATAGGCTTGAATAATACCGGTCAGCAGGCCCAGCATCTGCATGACAACGGGAAAGAAATAGGGGGTCAGGCTGAGCAGGATGGCGACGATGACCGTACCGCTCATGATATTGCCGTAGAGCCTCACGGCCAGGGCGATGGTGCGCGAGATCTCGCCGATGACATTAAACGGCAGCATAAACCAGGTCGGTTTGATGTAATGCTGCAAATAGTTCAGTGGCCCTTCGTCGGCAACGCCATAGAGCGGCACCGCGACGAAGACGCAAATGGCCAGCGCGGTGGTAGTGGAGAGCGACCCGGTCGGCGCCATGTAGCCGGGAACGACGTTGAGCAGATTGGCCATGGCGATGAATAGAAATAATGTGCCGACAAAGGGTAGAAATCTACCGGGCTCCTGGCGGCTCACCTCGCGGATCTGATCCCGGATGCCGCTGACCAACACCTCCAGCAGGTTCTGCCAGCGAGACATCGCCGTGGTGGTGGACAGGCGGCGCGTGACCAACCAGGAGATCAAGGTCAGCAGCGCCATCACCAGCCAGGTGAAGACAATGGTGGCATTGAGCGAGAACCCTCCCAATTGCCAGAAGACGATGCCGTCGGGACTGATGGTCATGCCTCGGAGGCCTGTTTGGTGTGGCGGGAGCGCATGCGTCGAATAATGACGAGGCGCGATAGCGTGAAACCGATCGCCGCTGTTAGCAGGTGTTGCCAGCCGGCGTAATAAGCGAGGAGGTAAAACCCGGCAAGCGCCAGGGAGAAGCGCAGCAGCAGGCTGCCCAGCATCCGTAAGGCCGGACGATGGGCTCGCTCAATACCGTTGAGCGTTACCCACAGTCCCCAGAAAAACGCCAGGCCAAGCAGCGCGCCGGCGGTGAATGAGGCCATCAATAGCGGCAGTTCGTTCACTGCCGGGTCTTCCCGGTGGGGATATCGCCGACCTGCGTGAGTGTCCACCGCGTGAGGACGGGGCCGATGAGCTCGAAGACGACCGTCGCACCGAGCACCACCGGTAGAACAATGTCCTTGATTTCCGGAAGGCGCTGAGCCGCGAGCAGGGCCATGCCGATGGCGACCCCGGCCTGGGGCAGCAGGGCGAGGCCCATGCGGTTGCGGATCACTGGCTCGGCGCCGCTCAACCAGCCGCCCAACCGTGTACCGAGGATGCGGCCGGTGATCCGCAGCCCGATGTAGGCTGCGCCCAGCAAGCCGACCTGCGCCAATGCCTCCACGTGCAGGGCGGCGCCGGCCAGTAAGAAGAACAGGATCATGAACGGCCATTCGATGCCCTCGATCTCGTGGAAGGGACGGTCGTGATGGCTGGCAAGATTGGCCACCACGGCGCCCAGCGCCATGGCCGCCAGGATATAGGAGACCTCCACCCACACCGCGAGCCCCGCGCACAGCAGGACCAGGCCGAGTGCCTCGGCCTGGGTCGGCTCGCCCGGGAGGATGCGGCCGGTGAGATAGGCCATGGGCAGGCCGAGAATGACGCCTAAGCAGACCGCGCCACCGATCTCCCAGGCGCCGGCAGTTAGGATGTCAACCGCACCGGCCGCACCGGTAAGCGCCTGGGCGGCCGCGAGCAGCAGGCTGAACAGCAGCAGCCCCCAGGCATCGTCGATGGCTACGATCCCCAGCAGGGTAGCGGTGAACTTACCTTCGGCATGAGCTTCGCGCACGACATCGACGGTGGCCGCGGGTGCCGTGGCCGGGGCGATGCCGGCCAACAACAGAGCCACTTCGATGGGTACGCCGAACAGGGTCAGGATGGTGAACATCAGCAGCGCCGTCATGAGGACCTCGCCAATGGACATGGTAAGCACCGCGCGGCCCAGCTCATGGAGTCTTATCCGGGTCATGTTCTGCCCCAGCAGGAAACCGATCATGGCCAATGCGACATCGGTCAGCACTGGAAACCATGCATCGGTGAACGCAGGCAGCCAGTCGAGTACCGACGGACCGATAACGAACCCCGCCAGCAGCAACAGGGTGACCCGCGGCAAGGGGGTGTGCCGCCCGGCCAGGTCGGCCAGCAGGCCGAGCAGAAACAGGCCGCCAAAGGTGATCAGGATCTGGGCGATAGCGGGGATGTCAGTCACGCTCGCTCTCCTGTTTGATCCAGTACCAGGCATTGATGCAGCCCAGCGCCATGCCGATGATGAGAAAGGTCAGTGTCCAGGAGACTTGACCCGGCCAACGTCGGTCCAGCCAGACACCCGCGGCGATGCCAAGGAGGGTGGGTACGGCCACGGACCAGCCCACCAGGCCGAACATGCCGAGCCCGAACCAGGCGCTGCGCCGGTCCTCTTTGCGGGCGCGCAGCTTGCGCCCGGCCCGGCGGCCGATCTGCTCACCCAGCCTTGCCGGCGGTTTGTGCCTGTGTTCATCCGGTGTTTTAGCCAACGATCTTCTCCTGCAGCTCGCGGAAACCGCGCAGGGTCCCCGCCTCGAGGCGGGCCAGTGCGGTGCGCGCCTTGCGTTCGTGTTCATCTATTTCCAGGAAACGCTCTTCAACCAATGTTTGTAGATCATCCAGATCATCGCCCCGCACGCCGTTCGGCGTGGAGACGAACACATCACTGCCGCACTTCACCAGGATACCTGCGTCAACGGCGGCAAAGTGCTCCCCTCCTTCTCGGGCACAGAAGCACAGCACGCCCGGTACCAGCGCGGCCACGAAATCGATGTGCCGCGGCAGGAGACAGAAGGCGCCGTTCTCCGCCTCGGCGACCACCTTGAGCACTTTTTCGTCGACCAGCACCTCGGTCGGCAGCAGCACCCGCAGGCGCAACCAGCGGGCGCTATCCTTGCCGGCGTCATCCATCGCTGTGTTCTTCATGGTTAATCTCGTCGACGGAACCGATCATATAAAAGGACTGTTCACTAACCTCGTCGAATTCGCCCGCCAGGATGCGTTCGCAACCACCAATGGTCAGCCCTAGCGGGACGAGTCTGCCGTTATGGCCGGTAAACTGCTCAGTCGTGAAAAAAGGCTGGGTCAGGAAACGCTCGAGGCGGCGCGCCTTGCTGACGGTGGCGCGGTCCTCGCGTGAAAGTTCCTCCATGCCCAGCATGGAGATGATGTCTTTGAGGTCTTCGTACTCGGCCAGCGTGCCGCGCACCGCCTGGGCCACGCGGTAGTGACGTTTGCCCACCACCGTCGGCGTGAGCATCTTGGAATCCGTCCGTAGCGGATCGATGGCCGGGTAGAGACCCTGACTGGCCCGCTTGCGGGAGAGGACGATGGATGCCGACAGATGGGCGAAAATGTGGGTGGCCGCGGGATCGGTCAGATCGTCGGCGGGCACATACACCGCCTGTACCGAGGTCATGGCGCCATTGCGTGAACTACAGATCCGTTCTTGTAGTGTGGCCAACTCCGTGGCCAGGGTGGGTTGATAGCCCACCCGTGAGGGAATGCGCCCCATCAAACCCGAGATCTCGGTGCCCGATTGCACGAAGCGGAACACGTTGTCGATAAGCAGCAGGACGTCGCGTTTGACCACGTCGCGGAAATACTCGGCAATGGTCAGCGCCGCGTGCCCGACACGAAAGCGCGCGCCCGGCGGTTCGTTCATCTGCCCGTAGATCAAAACTGCTTTCTCCAGGACACCCGATTCCTGCATGGCGCGGTACATCTCCTCGGCCTCGCGCATACGCTCGCCGATGCCACAAAACAGGCTGATGCCCTCGTAGCGCTGTGCCATGTTGTTGATCAATTCATTGATCAACACGGTCTTGCCGACGCCGGCACCGCCGAACATACCGGATTTGCCTCCGCGCTCGAGTGGCGCCAACAGATCGATGGCCTTGATGCCGGTTTCGAAGACCTCCTCGCTGATGGTTCGGTCGGCCAGCGGCAGCAGCGGCCGATGGATGGGCCAGTGTTCACCTGTCTCGATGGGCTCACCACCGTCAATGGGCTCGCCGAACACATTGAGCATGCGCCCGAGCAGGGCCTCGCCTACCGGTATCTCCAGTGTGCTGCCCGTATCGCGCACCGGCATCCCTCGACCCAGGCGGCGGGTGGCATTCAGGGCGATACAACGTAGCGTGGTCGTGTCCAGATGGGTCTGGACCTCAAGTATGACGCCGTCTTCGGCGCCCGTGCGCAACTGGCGATTACGGGGTGGCAGGCGCGGGGGGAAACGCACATCGACCACGTTGCCGCGCACCGCTATGATTTCGCCTTGATGCGTATTCGAGGTTTCGGTACTATTCATCTCATCTTTGCGCCCCCGCGGCCCGCCGGTGTCGTTGTAACAAGAGTATCTCACGATAGGCGTCATCGGGAACGGCAACGGCGGCTGCTTCTTTCAGGTTAAATTTCTGGTTCTCCCGTTCACTTTACGGGATCCCCGGTCTTGTAGGTGCGAAATCGACCGCTACGGCGCGCATCGTCCCCGCTACTGGGCGTAATAAGCGGGGATTGCTTTGACCCAGGTCACAATATTTTTGTCGAGGTGCCGATAGAATGTATACGTAGCAAAATTTGGATAATAAGGCTAAAAAACCTGCTGCGGTACGCTACTAGAGCCGGACGTTTCGGCTCCGGATCCTCGACCAAATGGAGATAGCAGATGACAAGTCCAAACATTCGGCTGCTGGAGCATAGGCTGGTGCGCGAACACGGACCCTCAATCGCCCTCGTCAGTACGTATATACCAACCAAGTGCGGTCTCGCAACATTCACTCATTCCCTGGTCACCGCATTTACCGCACGCCGCGCCGCGCCCGATATCGGTGTTGTGAGAATCGACAACGGGGATGATGATAACAGTGCCGATAGTAAAGTCGTGGCGCGGATGGATCCGAATTGTGCACGCTCGCTGAGCGCTGCGGCGGCGAAACTTAACACCTACGAGGTGGTGATCGTCCAACATGAGTTCGGTATATTCGGCCGCGACGACGGTGCTTCCGTTATCACCTTGCTGGAACAACTCAACGGACAGGTGATAGTGACACTGCACACGGTCCCGACCTCGCCGACGAGGCGGCAGAAGCAGATCCTCGAGCGCATCGGTGAGTTGGCCGATGCCGTCATCGTGATGTCGAATGCCGCGAGGCGGGTGCTCGATCGTCGTTACGCGATAACCCCGGAGAAGCTGACCGTCGTCCCGCACGGAGCACATTGTTATGTTAGCGACGATAGCGATCGTGCGGACGGGAGACCGGTCATCCTCACCTGGGGGTTAGTGGGGCCCGGCAAAGGCATCGAATGGGGGATTGAGGCCCTGGCGCAGCTGCGGGACCTCGATCCGCGGCCGTTGTATCGAGTCGTCGGACAAACTCATCCAAACGTATTGCGCAGGGAAGGGGAGCGCTACCGTGAACACCTGTTGGCAATAGCAGAGCAGCGCGGTGTAACCGGCATGTTGCAGATGCGCTCCGAATACCTCGATCACCAGCGCCTCGAACGTGTGGTCGGATCGGCCGATATCGTTTTGCTGCCATATGACTCGCGCGATCAGGCAACCTCGGGCGTTTTGATCGATGCGGTCGCCGCCGGCAAACCCGTCGTGGCAACCCGGTTTCCGCATGCCTCGGATTTGTTGTCGACGGGCGCGGGCCGCCTGGTGCCGCACCAGGACGCACAAGCCATAGCCGACGCACTGAGGGCGTTGCTCTGTGAGCCTGATCTTTATGACGCTGCGGCTACGCGAGCGCGATCGTTGGCGAAAACTTTGAGTTGGACGAGTGTCGCCGCAAGGTATGAGCGTCTTGCCGCCACGTTATACGCAGGTCGCACGCCACAGGTTGCGTGAGGTTTCCATCCCCAAACTTCCAGCATCTTCAGCGTTTGTCTGATGATACTGGATTGATCGAACATGCCTGGTTCGAGCTGCCGCGCCGATGCTGCGGATATACCGTCGATGACGTTGCACGCGGTCTGTTGGTGATCTGCCGGGAGCCGCGGGCAGAAACGGTACCGCGGCTGGTAAGCTTGGCGGAAATCTATCTGGACTTCCTCTATCACGCATTAGGTAGCAACGGTCGTTATCGCAACCGGATGAGCTACGCGCGCGAGTGGCTGGATGAGTCCCCGTCCGACGACGCGCACGGGCGCGCCCTATGGGCGCTGGGAACGGCTGCGCTCAGCGCGCCTTCGGCGGCGATGAAACGTGCTGCGAACCGTTTGTTCGAGGCCGCGAGCTCCTTCGATACGCCGTATGCGCGCGCGAATGCCTATGCGATTTTGGGGGCGGCGGCGTTGCTCGAAACAGACCCCCGCAACGATCACGCGAAGCGGCTCCTTGAGCGATGCACTGTGCGCCTGCAGGGATTGCGGGTCTCGCAACAATGGCCGTGGCCAGAACCCAGGCTGACCTATGACAACGCCCGTATCCCGCAGAGTTTGTTGGTCGCGGGCGCAGTGACCGATAATGCCCCGATGGTAGAGGAGGGTTTGGCGCTACTAAAATGGCTGGTCGATGTCGAGACGCAAGGTCCGCATTTTAGTTTCGCGCCGAGTGGTGGCTGGCGAGAGGATGAGCCGCGGCCGGGATTCGACCAGCAGCCACTCGAAGCGGCAGCGATGGTCGACGCCTGTGTGGACGCATTTTGGGTTTCCGGCGATATAAGGTGGGCTGATCTTGGGTTGAATGCGGTACGCTGGTTTTTAGGCGCCAATGATAAAAGCCTTACGCTCTACGACGAAAACACCGGTGGTTGTTGTGACGGTCTTACCGCTAGTGGGGTGAATGAGAATCAGGGTGCGGAATCGACCTTGGCCTGTATCGCCGCGTTGCAGCAGGTGCGGCGAATTGACTCAATGCTCGCCCATCGATGCCTGCAAGGCGAGCAGCAGGTCGGTTTCGTGAGCGGTAACCGCACCAACCGCACAATCGGCGGCCCCGTAGGTCAGATAGATGGTGCCATCACCAAATCGGTGAGCGCCGCCGACAAAGACCACGTCATCGACATCGCCCCACCGCTCCCACGGCAACTCGGGCGTTAATATCGGGTCCGCAAGTTTTCCCGCAATGCGTCCCGTATCATGGTCGAGCAGCGCAACATTCATGGTGTAGACGCCATCGCTATTGCGCTCGTGGAAGAACAGCAAGAGGCCGTGTTCGGTGTGTAGTGGCGGCGCGCCGGCACCGATGCCCAGTGCCCCGGGCGACGGGCGCAATAGGGTGTGATGATCGAGTTCGTCCAGATGCAATCGCCAGTAACTCTCGTCGCTCCGCAGCAAGGCATCGAGCGAGTCAAACACGGCGAGCTGCATGTCGGGATGTAGACGATGGATCAGTGCCACGCGCCCATCGCTGAGATTGAAGATGACGGCATCCTTGTTTTCGTACCCCGCAGGGCCAATGATGTGACCGGAATCGGTGTGCAGGACAAACCGGTCGACCTCATAGATGAGGCGATCGAGCCCGATCTGCCAGGGACTGCCGTGGCTGGGATCGGGGAAATGCGTATAGGTCATGACGATATGTTCTTGACCGTCGCTATGAACTCGCTGGACCCGGGGATCTTCATAAGAGAACACGGTATCGGACGAACCTCGAGCCAACACCTGCTGGAATTCATAATGGATTCCGTCGCTCGAGGTGAATACCAGAACATCGGAGATGTAATCGATAAAGCGGGGCCCCGTATCACCGTTGCGCCGGTAGCCGTTGCGGATACCGCGAGCGAACAGATGCAGGATCCCATCATGGTGGATGACCCCGGCATTGAATATCGCCCCGTAACCGGGAACCGCGTCCGGCGCAACGATGGGTTCGGTGCTTACTCGACGTAGGTTGACTGATGACATGTCTGCAAGCATAGAAGGTATAGTTCATCGTTGAACGTCGATGCAACGGTTTGTGACATTAAACTATCAAAAACGTGATGGCAAACGCATGATCGCTTACGATAGCAGCAGATCCGCAACAGTTTTTAACCGCAAGGCGATGGTGAGCAATAGGTAAATGGGCGACGGTAAGCACGAATTGTTCCGGCGTTACGACGGCAACCCCGTCTTGGTTGCCGACGACTGGCCGTACACTGTCAACTCGGTATTCAACCCGGGTGTGGTGCAGCATGAAAATGACACTGTCCTGCTGGTACGGGTCGAAGACCGCAGCGGTCTGTCGCATCTCGGCGTGGCTCGCAGCAAAGATGGGTACACCGATTGGCAGATTGATCCGGAACCGAGTTTCGAGGCCGACGAAAATCGGTTTGAGGAGACCTGGGGGATCGAGGACCCGCGGATCACCCGCTGCGATGATGAATATATGATCGTCTACACCGGATTTTCGCGCGGCGGGCCTCTCGTGTGTCTGGCGGCGACCCAGGATTTTAGGACCTTCGAGCGCCGCGGCGTGCTGATGGTCCCCGAAGACAAGGACGCAGCCTTGTTCCCCTGCACCTTCAACGGCCGCTGGGGACTCCTGCATCGGCCAGTATCCGCCGGTTCCGAAAACGCCCGCGTGGGGGCCCACATCTGGTTGTCCTGGAGTCCCGATCTGCGTCATTGGGGTGATCACACGGTCTTGATCCACGCGCGGGAGGGCGGTTGGTGGGATGCGAACAAGGTCGGACTCGGTCCCCCTCCTCTGCTCACCGAATATGGCTGGTTAGTGCTGTACCATGGCGTGCGCGTCACCGCGTCGGGGTCCATCTACCGCCTGGGTCTCGCCCTACTCGACCGCGAGAACCCCGAGATCATGCTGGTCCGCGGCAACGAGTGGATATTCGGGCCCGCGCGCGATTATGAGCGCAGCGGCGACGTCCCCGATGTCGTGTTCCCGTGCGGCTGGTTGCTCGATACGGATCAGCGGTCGCTACGCATCTATTACGGGGCCGCCGACACCTCCATTTGTGTCGCCACTGCCGACCTCGATGCGCTGGTCGCCCACCTGCATCGACACTGCATTTGTGGTTGCGCCCACGCGATCGGCTATCGTTGCCGGGTTGCGGCAAGCGAGCCGGTCGATATCAGCAATAACGGGTCAGGGTGATGTGAACGACATGCGCGTCGCGATGTTAGGTCCGATTTCGTGGCGCACGCCGCCGCACCATTACGGTCCCTGGGAAAAAGTCGTCAGTCTACTGACCGAAGAACTTGTCGCGCGCGGTGTGGCGGTGACCTTGTTCGCCACCGGTGATTCACTGACGAACGCGAACCTGGCGTGGGTCTCGCCGAGGGGTTATTCGGAAGATTCAGAACTCGATCCGAAGGTGTGGGAATGTCTGCATATTTCGGCGGTCTTCGAACGGGCGCGTGAATTTGACCTGATCCATAATCATTTCGACTTCCTTCCGCTCTCCTACGCCGGACTCGTCGATACGCCGATAGTGACCACGATCCACGGGTTTTCGTCGCCGCGGATCGTTCCCGTCTACAAGAAGTATGACCAGCGCTGTCATTATGTCGCGATCAGCGATGCCGATCGGCATCCGGGCTTGGACTATACCGCCACCATCCATCACGGCATCGATCTGGCAGAATTTCCGTTCAACGATAGGCCACGGGATTACTTGTTGTATTACGGCCGGATCCACCCGGACAAGGGCACCTTTGAGGCGATCGAGATCGCCAAACGCGCGCGGAAGAAGCTCGTGATCGCCGGTATCATCCAGGACCAAACGTATTTCGACGAACACATCAAGCCACGGATAGACGGCGAGGACGTTACCTACCTCGGATCCGTTGGTGGCGAGCGCCGTGGCGAGATCCTCGGTGGCGCCACCGCGCTGCTGCATTTGATCAACTTTGCCGAGCCATTCGGTTTGACCATGGTCGAGGCCATGGCCTGCGGGACCCCGGTGATTGCATTCGCGCGCGGCTCGGTGCCGGAGATCATCGAAGATGGTACCACCGGCTTTATCGTCAGTGACCTTCGCGCCGCCGGCGATGCGGTTGCCCGTGTGGCGGATATCGAACGTAAAGCATGCCGCGACCATGTCGAGCGGTACTTCACCGGCGCGCGGATGGCGGATGACTATCTGCGAATCTACCAAGAGATCCTGGATAGGCGAGAGAACTATCGGCCATGGGGTCATTACACCAACCTGCTCGAACGCGACAAGCACAAGGTCAAAGAACTTGTCGTCTCACCGGGTAAGCGCCTTAGCCTGCAACGACACGAGCGGCGCGCGGAACATTGGACGGTGGTCGACGGC
>DAOWDI010000130.1 GCA_030639105.1 Gammaproteobacteria bacterium
CGGGGCTTCAAAACCGGGAACCAGGCGCTTGTAGCTGTTGGTCGACGCATTCGCAAAGGCATTGAGCGCACGTGCGTGCTTGATGATACCGCCGATGTAGTGGAATGCCAATTCCGACAATCCGCCATAGCCGTCGCCGGAAAAGATATTTTCTCCGGCCTTGACCAACGATTGATGCACATGCATACCGTTACCGTTATCACCGACCAGCGGCTTCGGCATGAAGGTGGCCGTTTTGCCAAAAGTGTGCGCGACGTTATGGACGGTGTATTTAAGGATCTGAAGCGTATCCGCCCGCTTAACCAGCGTATCGAAACGCGTACCGATTTCACATTGGCCAGCAGTCGCGACCTCATGGTGATGGACTTCGGTCGGGAGTCCCATTTGCTCCATCACCAGGCACATCGCGGAGCGCAGATCCTGCAGTGAGTCGACCGGCGGCACGGGGAAATAGCCGCCCTTTACGCCCGGGCGGTGACCGATATTGCCGTCTTCGAAAACCTTTTCCGAATTCCACGAACTCTCATCCGAGTCGACCTCGAAAAAAGAACCGCGCATCTCGACGCTCCAGCGGACATCATCGAAAACAAAGAATTCTGGCTCCGGGCCGAAATAGGCGGTGTCCCCAATGCCCGTGGCATTCAAATAGGTTTCCGCGCGTTTCGCCAGAGACCGCGGGCACCGATCATAGCCTTGTCCCGTCATTGGCTCCACCACATCACAACGGAGGTTTAGCGTTTTTTCTTCGAAGAACGGGTCAAGTACTGCGGTCACGGTGTCCGGCATTAAAATCATGTCGGATTCGTTGATCCCCTTCCAGCCGGCAATTGACGAACCATCGAACATCTTCCCGTCTTCGAGCATTTCATCGTCGCAGACGCTCGCCGGGATCGTGACGTGTTGTTCCTTGCCTTTGGTGTCGGTAAAGCGAAGGTCGACGAACCGGACCTCTTCGTCCTTTATCATTTTTAGAACATTCTCAACGGACATTTTAGTATTCCTCCAACCCTTAGGTCGTATGCTTCAAAGTTAAGTCTTGCCGGTCAACGGTTCGGATCCTCACCTTTGCACCGAGGCACACCAGATCCAAAATCTACCCCATACATCTCATCATCAGCGAGGCTAGGTGGGATATACGGGCTCGGTTTCCAGACCTGCATTTTATATGCCACTACTATACCGCCATTTTGGTGCCTATCCAGATGTAAGTTATGTAACAACGCACTGTTATAGTGCCAATCATCATGGCTGCGCACTGCCATAGTGCACCTACTCAGATACCAATCGGTACTCCCCGGCATACAACTGGGCCAGGGTTTCGCGTTCACGGATGAGATGGATATCACGACCGTCGACCAATACCTCCGGTGGCCGCGGCCGCGCATTGTAGTTCGAAGCCATGACAAATCCGTAGGCACCGCAATCCATTATCGCCAGCAGGTCGCCGCTCGCCACGGCCAAGTCGCGGCCGCGGCCGAGAAAATCTCCGGTCTCACAGACGGGCCCGACGACGTCCACCCGTTGTTCCTCGCCCCCGGCCGTTACCGGCAGGATGTCATGATATGCCTGATATAAGGCCGGACGGATCAAGTCCGTCATTGCGGCATCACAAATTGCAAATGTCTTTAACGGCGTCTTCTTCAGGTATTGGACCCGCATCAGGAGTGCGCCGGCCTCCCCCACAACCGACCGTCCCGGCTCGACGACAATCTCGTATTGCGGATCGATTATGCGGCATATCGCCTTTATGTACACGTCAATGGCCGGAGGTGCCGCGTCTCCGTAAGCGATCCCGAGTCCACCGCCAATATCAATATGATCTATCACGATATCCTCGCGGTTCAATGCGTCGACCAATCGCATCACCCGTTCAGCGGCATCAACGATCGGCTCGATAGACGTTAACTGCGATCCGATATGGCAGGCGACACCGGCTACTCTGAGACCGGATAACGCAACCGCGCGACGGTAGATGTCCATCGCATCCCCTATCGGGATCCCAAACTTGTTCTCGTACAGGCCCGTCGCGATGTACGGATGCGTATTCGCATCCACATCGGGATTCACGCGCAAGGCGATGGGCGCATCGACACCGAGCGCCGTAGCGGCCTCTCCAAGCAATTCGAGTTCTTCGATTGATTCGACGTTGAAACAGAAAATTTCCGCCGCGAGCGCCTGCTCGAGTTCGACTCGCGTCTTGCCGACGCCAGCGAAGGTTACGGTCCTTACGTTACCCGCCGCGGCGCGCACGCGTTCCAGTTCACCGACCGATACGATGTCGAATGCACAGCCGAGGCGGGCCAAAACATCGAGCAGCGCAAGGTTTCCATTCGCCTTTACCGCATAACAAATCCGGTGTCTGCGGTGACCGAATGCGGCGCTATAAGTACGATAATTGGATTCGATGATCGCGCGCGAATAAACATAGCAAGGAGTGCCATAAGCTTCGGCCACCGCGGCCATCGGCACATTCTCGACAAATAGTCGATGATCCTTATAAGTAAACGACACGAGATCTGCGCCTGCGGGTTATAGTATTGTCCCGTAACGATTGTCAAAGCGTCGGGCGGATCCGGTGCAGAGCAAGACACCACGCCCCAGCGGCTTTGTCGACTGGCGTCGCTGCACTGCGCTTTAGGAGAATGAGCGGCGAAAAATCATGGAGCAACACCAGAACCCTTAGCGTAGCTTGCGGCGGTATCGTCCGGGAGATACAGATCGTCTTTTTGCCCACATCCGAGGACAAATAATAAAATCAACACAAACGTAATTGCGGTGGCGACCCGCGCTGGCATTCCAAATAGCATTTTCGTCACTTCCCTCGGCGGTCATGTCTGTATTTGCTAGATCCATATCGGGTAACCGCCTCACCCCTATGATACGTTTTTCAGGGTTGGATGCCTATTCTTGATGAACCCGAAGGATAGCATGACGAATGCTAAAGGTTATTACCCTCGAGCCCGACAGCGAGCCAAATGCCAGCGTTATCTGGCTTCACGGGCTGGGCGCGGACGGACATGATTTTGAGCCCATCGTCCCCGAATTAGGGCTCGCAAGCGGACACGGGATCCGCTTCCTGTTTCCCCACGCCCCCATCCGTCCCATAACCATCAACGGCGGTATGGAAATGCGCGGTTGGTACGATATCGGCGAACAGGGACTTCAACAGTCGGTCGACGAATACGGGATCCGCGAGTCCGCGGCCGCGGTCACGGCGTTACTCGATCGAGAGATCGAGACCGGTATCGACGCCAAACGTATCGTGCTTGCTGGTTTCTCCCAGGGCGGTGTGGTCGCGCTGCATCTTGGCGTGCGCTATGAGCGACGGCTCGCCGGGATCCTGGCGCTGTCGACCTATCTACCGTTGGCGGAAACCCTGAATGCCGAGGCTAATGAGGTACAAGAAAATCTTCCGATATTCATTGGCCACGGCAGTTACGATCCACTCATAGGGGAGGCGCTCGGAAACCGCTGCGCGCAAATACTAGAGACCGCCGGTTACTACGTTGAATATCACACCTACCCCATGGGGCACGCGGTCTCGGCGGATGAAATTCGTGATATTTCGGCATGGATCGCACAACGACTTACGGCTGAATAAGCGCCTGACATTCGGCTTATGCCCCTGACTGTTCTCTGCACCCATGGCCCAATCTAGCCGGCCGCTTCAACTCGGCGCGGTGAACCTGGCGGGTATCGTTTCGCGGCGGATCGAACATACGGGTTGCAATAGACAAAAGGATCAGACGAAAATGCCGCTAATCAACCATCGAGGAGAACGAACATTCCATGAGCAACAATATTGTTTCTGTCACCGATGACTCCTTTGACAACGACGTATTGCAGTCCACTAAACCCGTCCTGGTCGATTATTGGGCCGAATGGTGCGGGCCGTGCAAGATGATCGCACCGATACTGGAGGAGGTGTCGGGAGATTACGATGAGAAGCTGACGATCGCAAAACTCGATATCGATTCCAACCAGGGCACTTCCATGAAGTACAGTGTCCGCGGCGTTCCGACATTGATGTTGTTCAAAGATGGCAATGTCGTAGCGACCCACGTTGGCGCACTGTCAAAATCACAGCTGACGGCATTTATCGACAGCAATATTTAGACCCTTATATACCGGGCGATTCAGCGGGCATCCACACACCGACAATCAGTCAGGGATGATCACTGGACGCCACCAATCCAGCGTGCTATGTTTTGAGTATAGCGCTAAAAAAAGCTTTCCAAGTGCTATTCCGTACCTAAAAAAATCACTTCTTTTAACTAATGCGCGTAGGCGTATGCGCGATGCAAGCCGTAGCCAATTACATGATGAACCTAACCGAACTCAAACAAAAACCGGCCTGTAAATTAGTGGCGATCGCTGACGATATGGGCCTCGACGGAGTTGCCCGCGCGCGCAAACAGGACGTCATATTCGGCATCCTCAAGGCTCATGCCAAGAAAGGCGAAGATATATACGGCGATGGCGTTCTCGAAATTCTTCAGGACGGGTTCGGGTTCTTGCGTTCAGCCGACTGTTCCTACCTCGCCGGCCCTGACGATATCTATGTGTCACCGAGCCAGATCCGGCGTTTCAATCTCCGGACCGGCGATACGATTTCGGGCAAGATCCGGCCGCCCAAAGATGGAGAACGCTATTTTGCCTTGCTCAAGGTTGGCGAAATCAATTTCGAACCACCGGAAAATGCCAAGAATAAGGTGCTCTTCGAAAATCTTACGCCATTATTCGCCCAAGAACGGCTTGCCCTCGAACTCGGCAATGGCAGTACCGAAGACCTGACACCTCGCGTTATCGATCTGACCGCTCCGATCGGCAAAGGTCAGCGCGGCCTCGTCATCTCGCCGCCGAAAGCCGGAAAGACGATGATGCTGCAAAGCATCGCACACTCGCTGGAAGCCAATAACCCGGACTGCTACTTCATGGTGCTACTGATCGATGAGCGTCCGGAAGAAGTCACCGAGATGCAACGATCGGTAAAAGGCGAGGTGATCAGCAGTACTTTCGACGAGCCCGCGAGCCGCCACGTACAAGTTGCGGAGATGGTGATCGAAAAGGCCAAAAGACTAGTCGAGCACAAGCGTGACGTCGTGATATTACTCGACTCGATAACCCGGCTCGCCCGCGCCTACAACACCGTCGTACCATCGTCCGGGAAAGTACTGACGGGCGGCGTGGATGCAAATGCGCTGCAGCGCCCAAAACGATTTTTCGGTGCCGCAAGGAACATCGAGGAAGGTGGCAGCCTCACGATCATCGCGACCGCGCTCGTCGATACGGGTTCGCGCATGGACGACGTCATTTATGAGGAATTCAAGGGCACCGGCAATATGGAAATCCACCTTGATCGGAAGATCGCGGAAAAACGAATTTTTCCAGCCGTCAATATCAATCGTTCGGGGACGCGACGCGAAGAGCTCCTCACGAAGCCGGACGAACTGCAAAAGATCTGGATACTGCGCAAATTACTGCACCCGATGGATGAGATCGCCGCAATGGATTTCTTGCTCGAACGCCTTAAAGCGACGAAGACCAACGCCGAGTTTTTTGATTCGATGAAACGTTA
>DAOWDI010000226.1 GCA_030639105.1 Gammaproteobacteria bacterium
ATCTCGTTGCCTCCCTCGTAAACTACGGCGGTTGAATTTACCGGCCATCTTCTCAATGAAATCTCACGTGACTGCAAAAAATGATAAAATACTCACTAATAGGACTGCAAGCCTCTATCCGGGGATACGATACCGCCACCCGGTCGAAAGAGATAGAAGAGATAGATGTCTGAAAATAAACAAAATAACGCCGAACAAGAAGAATGTGCCGCGCGCATGCAGCCGGCCGATCGGCGCCAGCAACTTACCCGGTGTGCGGTCCGGGTATTTGGGCGCTATGGCCTCGGCAATGCCGGCCACGCGCAAGTCGCCGACGAGGCGGGCGTCTCTACGCCAACCGTTTTTATCTATATGCCGAATCGCCAAGCGCTCGTCGACAGCGTCCTGGCCGAGGTCGACGACTTTCTCGTCAAGCTGGTCGTCAATGCCACGGCCGGCGCAGCGAGCGCCTCGGGGAAACTCCTGGCCGTTATGCATGCCTTCGCCGAAACGATAGACAGCAACCCGGATTATGTCAAAGTCTTTCTCAACTGGGCTACGATAGTCCGTTCGGAAAGCTGGCCGCAGTATGTCGATTTTCAGAACCGTATCCTAGCGATGTTCGAAAGGATTATCGAAGATGGATTGAACCTCGGCGAGATCCAGCCGGAAGTAAATCCTGTCTGGGGCGCCCACCTGGTCATGGGGTCTACACACATGATCGCGCAAATGAAGTCTTGCGACTGCGGTCAAACAGAGATCAACGAATGCCTCTCCGCATTGATCTGCGGCGCGTTGTCCAGTCGCGTTTGACGCCAGACCGCCCGAATTCAGCCGCTGCGTCCGAGATTTTGACGAGGGTCTCGGCGAGACCGCGATAGCTATATAATTAGAACCCGATAACAATGTCGTGAGGTGACCACAGTCCACGTGATCCACGACCGCCCACATTCATATCTCACCACGGGCAGCGCCGAAGCCGAGCGGCGGATTTTTCAGGCACTACTGCTCACCGGCGGCTTCATGCTCACCGAGTTCGTCGGCGGAGTTCTCTCAGGCTCCCTCGCGCTGATTGCCGATGCCGGCCACATGTTTGGTGACTTCATCGCCCTCATGCTCGCATGGGCCGCGTTACGCATCGGGGAAAAGACCCCCGATCTGCGCCGCAGCTTCGGCTACCACCGATTTCAGGTACTCGCGGCCTTTGTCAACGGGATCGCGCTACTCGGCATCGCGACGTGGATCACGCTCACCGCTCTCGCTCGGTTGATCGAGCCCGAAGAAGTGCTGGCGCGGCCAATGCTGGTCATTGCAACCCTCGGACTCATCGTCAACGTGGTCGTGTTACGTATACTCACCGGCGGCGAACACGCCAATTTGAACATTCGCGGTGCGGCACTACACGTGATAGGAGACCTGCTTGGTTCGGTCGCCGCAATTGGCGCATCCGTGATCATCATATTTACCGGCTGGATGCAGGCCGACCCGATGCTTTCGATTCTCGCCGCGGCGCTTATCGTTCGGGCCGGGCACGCCATCGTCAAACAGTCCGGTCATATCCTGCTGGAAGGCACCCCAGAAGAGGTCGATCCCGCGCAGGTCGGCAAACAACTGATGTCCCGGATCCCCGAAGTACTCGACGTCCATCACGTTCACATCTGGTCACTCACCGATGAACGCCCCGTTCTCACCCTGCATGCACGCGTGGCGGAGAGTGTAGAACACGACCGCATCATGAATGAGATCCACGACGAATTGCAGTCGTTGTTCGGCGTATCACACGCCACCGTACAATTGGAGTACGGCCCCTGCCCCGACAACATCAAAGCTCATCAGCACCGAAATTGAAGACGCCAGTTCCTGAAAACGAACGGACAGCGATCAAACACGGGGTGGACGGCCTTACTATCATTTAGCGGATGGATCACTATCGGATAAAACGAGCAAAACACCGGACGATGCTTTCTGATCTGCTGCTCCAAGCACCCACAAGGGCAATAGCAGTATTAGTGTGGTTCGATATGGATCGAAATGTCGCGCACATCAAATCGCTGTTCATTAAACAAACGCAAATGGAGATGGCCGGGACCGAGGAGAGAGAGATAGATAGACGGATCGGGGGAGATCGAAACGCCTGCCGGGGAGGCGGCAAAGCCTAATGCGTGCGAACAACCGATTAAGCGTGTTCCCGCAAGTATTGCGCAGTTGACCAGCATATCGAGCAACACTACCCGGATTTCCGCTCGGCGATGGAAGCGCAGGATCGGCCGCTACCGAGTTATGTGCAGAACGAGTTCGAAGCCTTTCTCCAATGGCCGTCTGGAACAGGGTTTTCTGCGCGTACGCTGTGAAGACTGCAAGCACGAGCACCTGGTCGCCTTCAGTTGACCGCTCCTGCGCATCCCTGCGCCCACGGCATTAGTGATTCCATTCACGTCACAAGCGCCGCGGGTTTCTGCCCGAGTTGCGGTGCCCGGCGGATGGCCGACGACTGCAGGACGCAGGAGGTACGACCCCATGGACGGGGGAGGTAGAACTGAGTCCGGAACGGAAGTCGAGAGCGACGCAGGAAGCCAAAGCCGACGACTGCAGGACGCAGGAGGTACGACCCCATGGACGGG
>DAOWDI010000113.1 GCA_030639105.1 Gammaproteobacteria bacterium
GCTTGGTTGTTACAGCGCATTGAAACACGTACCGGCCATAGGCTGCAAAACCGTTCGCTGGTATTTGATGATCTACTGGTAAGCTGCATGCCTCATACGGCAGGGCCGGGACCTTAGAGATCCCAGGGACCATGGCGCTCGTGGCCGTCTTTCCCCGGTCGTTCATCCTGTACTACTATATAAACCGGAAATACCTGGCCAAAGTGTGGCCGTTGCGCTAACCCATCCGGGAGGCGGCACAATGCTCGATACGATCAAACTGATTTGTACCGTATTCAAGGTCCGCATCGGGATTGCCATCACCTTATGTGCACTGGGAGGACTGGCGATGACACCGGGCCACACCGGGGCCTGGCAGATCACCGCCCTCGCCCTCGCAGTGCTGATCTCCTCGGCCAGCGCCGGCGCATTCAATCAATACGTAGAACGCGATCTGGATGCACTCATGGTGCGCACCCGCGGGCGCCCGTTCGTCACCGGCCGCCTGCAAGCAAATGGTTACTGGCTGATGATCATCGTCGTTTTACTGCTGATGTCCGTCGGGGCAGTGGCGCTGACGGTGAATACCGTTTGCGCACTCTACATTTTTCTCGGTGCGTTCTTCTACGGCATCGTCTATACCGTCTGGCTCAAACGGCGATCGTGGACAAACATCGTACTCGGCGGACTCGCCGGCAGTTTTGCGGTGCTTGCGGGCGCGGCCGCGGTCGATCCGGATCTGGCACCGGCGCCAATCGTTCTGGCCGTCGTTTTGTTCCTATGGACCCCGCCGCATTTCTGGAGTCTGGCAATGGCCTACCGCAAGGACTATGCCCAAGCGGGCGTGCCGATGCTGCCGGTCGTGGTTGGTGATCAGCTCACGGCGGCCGTGATCCTCATACATACGGTATTACTGGTAGGACTGTCGTTTGTCCCGGTGCTCTACGGTATGGGTTGGATTTACTTGACGGGTGCCGCCATCGGCGGTTATCTGTTTACGAAGGCGGGCGTTCAGCTAAACCAAGCACCGGGGCGAGAAAGTGCAATGCGCAACTTTCATGCGTCATTAATCCAATTGAGCCTGCTGTTACTGGCAGCAATACTTGATGCTTGGCTGCTCGCTTAATCAATATCGCCGCGCCGGCTTTTTTTACCGTGACCGGCGGCACTGTAGTGGACGCAAATGCCGGCCCGTCGCCGTTTGACGAACGCGAGGTACCCGGGGTGACCTATGGCCGATCCGGTATCAAGAACCTTATCGAACGGATGCGGTTGTTCTGTACCGTTTATAATAGCCAGTGACCGCCATCAATTCGATCATTCGATCTTCGTCGCCTCTCTGGTATTCTATGCTTGGGAGCGATTGCAATTTTCCTCATTCGCCAACTGCGCCGACCGGATAATTCGGCCCATATGGGTTTGCTACCGCCTGTCCACTGACCATCAAGAGACTTACAACATTGGGGCCAATTCGCCAACTCATCAAACGTGGTTTTCAGGGGGTGGAAGGTCTGTTCGATCGGGTCCTCGGCTCCACATGGAACCCTTTCTATCGGCTCGGTGCGCTCGGCTGGTTCTTCTTCTGGATTGTCACCGTCAGCGGCGTCTATCTTTTTATTTTCTTTGACTCGGGCATCTCCCAGGCCTATCGATCAGTCGAACATCTGACCAACGCGCAATGGTATGCGGGCGGGATCATGCGCAGCCTTCACCGCTATGCATCGGATGCGCTGGTCGTTGTCATGATGCTACATCTGCTGCGTGAATTTGGGATCGGCCGCTACCGCGGCGTTGGCTGGTTTGCCTGGTTCACCGGGATACCACTCATCTGGCTCGTATTCACCATCGGTATCAGTGGCTATTGGATCGTATGGGATAGCCTCGCGCAATATATTGCAATTGCGAGTACGGAGTGGTTAGACGCGTTGCCGTTGTTTGGCGAACCGATAGCGCGCAATTTTCTCCAGCCGACGACCTTGACCGGTCACTTCTTTTCGATCGTGGTCTTCATCCATATCGCGCTACCACTGATCCTCTTGGCGGTGATGTGGATACACGTTCACCGTCACAACCGTCCAAAGATCAATCCGCCGCGGGGGCTGGCGATCGGGACGCTCGCGGTGCTACTAGCACTGGCGGCAGTATTCCCTGCGCAAAGCCATCCCCCCGCCGATCTCACGATGGTCCCGGCTGCGGTCAATCTCGATTGGTTCTACCTCTGGCTGTATCCGTTGCTCGATAGATATCCCGGACTCGCTATATGGGGTCTGATCGGTGGCACGACTGTCGGGCTATTGGCACTGCCATGGCTGACTTTCAAGCAGCAACGCCCCTTGGCGGCAGTCGATCTCGAGAACTGTAACGGCTGTTCACGCTGTTTTTCCGACTGCCCCTTCAGCGCTATCCGTATGGCGCCCCGCACCGACGGTCAAACCGCCTACGTACAGCAAGCCGTCGTTGATCCCGATCGCTGCAGGGGCTGTGGCAACTGCGTTGGTGCATGTCCTACAGCAACACCATTTCGGCGCCGCTCGGGACTTAGGCCCGGGATCGATCTCGGTACGCGCCCCATCGCGGGCGTGCGCGATGAGGTCCTTGCAATCGGCGAGAAACTCAGCGGCGAAAGCCGTGTGATTGTATTTGGCTGTAAGCATGGACCGCCCCTCGATAGCCTCGCCGCCCCCGGCATTGGGACCATTACACTCAACTGCATCGGCATGCTACCGCCCTCGTTCATCGACTTCGCCTTGGCCCGCGCCGGTGCCGATGGGGTCATGCTCACCGGCTGCCAGCAGGGCAATTGCTATCACCGTTTGGGCATAGACTGGATGAATGCACGGATAGCTTGTGAGCGTGATCCCTATCTGCGCGCACGCGTCCCACGCGAACGCATCGCTACTTGCTGGGCCGGCGCCGCGGGCCTGAAGCGATTGCAGACGGATCTCGCCACATTTCGTCTGCAGCTCGCCGAATCAAGTACGCCCGCAGACCAGGCGCCGCCGCTAGCCGAGGAGAGCAAACCCAATGCTTAACCCGCGGCAAACGACCGCAGAAGCCGCGGCATTCGCACCCAACACAGGCCGCCAGCCAGCGTGCCCGCACGGGGGCGGTTTTGTGTTTCTGTATTATCCAGTAATATCCAGCGGAGGCGAACGATTCTCATGACGCTGCTGCAATGGAGAGATACCTTTTCCGTCGGGGTGCCGGAGGTAGATCACGAGCACCAGAAGCTGATCGCATTGATCAACAGCCTCCATACAACCCTGGTGGCCGATCGGTCCAGCCCGGCCGTGGAGGAATTTTTAGGTGAGATCAATTCTAATATTGCAGCACATTTTGCGCTGGAAGAAAAAGTAATGCGCGATCGACGCTACGATAAACTCGATGCTCACAAGGCAAACCATGAAAAACTTCTCGATGACCTCCGCGATATCATGGATGCCTACGACATGGATCCGAACCTCGATGAGGCGATCCTGTCTGAACGACTTGAAAACTGGTTTGCGTCACATTTCCGCACCCACGATGCGCGCCTGCACAAACGGCTCAGCTAGCCCGGACCCATGGCCGGTCTCAGTAGTCAGTCGTCGGTATCCGCGACGCCGAACATGTTGACACTGTTCGCCCTCGGTTTTCGGCCCTTCTTTCTCCTGGCCGGCATCCTGGCCGCGGCGATCATGCCGCTGTGGTTAACGGTCTGGATGGGCTATTGGCCGCTGGCGGCCTATTTCAGCCCACTGACCTGGCATGCCCATGAGATGCTGTACGGTTATGCCGTGGCGGTGATCGCCGGATTCCTCCTAACCGCGGTGCGCAATTGGACAGGGATGACGACGCCATCCGGGGCATCGTTGGCCGCACTCGCCGCACTATGGCTGCTTGCGCGCCTCCTGCTGTTATGTCCCGCGGCTTCGATGCACACCCTCACCGCACTATTAGACCTCAGCTTTCTACCAGCCTTGATGCTTGCCATCGGCATCCCGCTCGTACGTTATGGCAAATGGCAGAACACCGCATTACTGATCATCCTCGCGCTTATGCTGGGCGGTAACGGCATCGTGCACTTTGCGATGCTGACCGATGATGCAGCATTGATGCGCCGGGGTCTCGATATCGGTCTCTATGCCATCATACTCGTGATCGTCATCCTTGGCGGCCGGGTCATACCGTTCTTTATCCGCGGTGCCATACCGCACGCTGAACCAAAATCACGCCCCGCACTCGAGATCGCTTCCATCGCGGCATTGATCGCCGCCGCTATCGCAGGGATCGGCGATGCGCCGGCGGTGATGACCGGCACACTGGCGGCGACCGCGGCAGTGCTTCATGCGGTCCGGCTAGCCGGCTGGTACTGCAATGGGCTGTGGCACGAACCACTGCTGTGGGTGCTCTACCTTGGCTACGCCTGGATCGTGGTCGGTCTCGCATTGACCGCGGGGGCAACATCTGACCTGGTACCGCCGGCGGTGGCCATGCACGCATTGATGGCGGGGAGTATCAGCGTGACCACGATCGGTATGATGGCGCGGGTCGCTTTAGGGCACAGTGGGCGGCGTCTACAGGCCACACGGCTCACGGTCGCCGCATTCTATTTGATCAACATCGCCGCGGTTTGCCGCGTTGCGGGACCGTTATTGCTCCCCGAGAATACCCTCGTCCTCATCACCCTCTCCGGTACCTTATTCACGGCGAGCATCTTGTGTTTCCTCTGGGTATACACCCCCATTCTGGTTACGCCACGTATCGATGGTAAGCCGGGGTAGACGGATTAAACCTTTGTCATGCCGTGCGAGTAACGGGGTGCTGGTGGAAAACCTGCAAGCGCCTTGCGCGGCACGGCCAAACGCCGAAACAGCGGTTCCACTGAATACTTGACATAGATCAATGAGGTCAGTGCCGTCATATCTGAGTATAATTCAGTGTAATTCAGCTCCCTAGCTCACCCAGGAGTCATCATAATGACCTGTCTCGCCGGTAGCTTACGTCACCACGCACTGTCACTCGTATTTGCATCTATCTTGGCGGCGCCGGTTTGGGCCGAGCAGACCACCGAGCACCCCGGTACGACACCGAGCGCAATGCGCTACGAAGGGGCGCCGGTCGATATCAAACCGGACGATCAGGTCGTCACGGCCGGTGCGCCCGAATTATCCCCAAAAGACTTCCGACACGCCACGCGGATCTATTTTGAACGCTGCGCCGGCTGCC
>DAOWDI010000009.1 GCA_030639105.1 Gammaproteobacteria bacterium
GGCCCGGGGACGTCCGGGCCAATACCCCGTTTGTCCCGTTCAATGAACAATAAATCTAGAGGAGTCCTTCAAATGAACTTTCGAATTTTCTTGCGCGTGGGTGTTTGCGTCTGCGCAGGTCTCATGCTGGCATCGACGGCTCAGTCCGCCGTAACCCTGCCGTTCGGCGACACCTTCCTCAATGGAACGCTCGATTTCCAGTATGCCAGTAGCGGCGCGGCGCGCATCGAACCGGTGCTGTACGTCGACAGCAACGAAAACTTCGGCCCCGGCGCCCTCGCAACCGTCTATGTTCCTCCCGGCAACGTGAACGCTGGAACGGGACTGGAATTCGACTATAGCTTTTCCGGGGAGGGTAGCAGCACCCTGGAGGTCGTCTACACGGTTACCAACCACACCGGCTTGGCATGGACCGGACTGCGTTTCTTTGCCGATGTTTCCGGTGACACGTTTGATACGTTGCTGGAAATTCCCAAAGTCAACAGCGGAGTGCCGGCTGCCGGGGACCCAGACAACTGGGGGGTAGACGACTTCTTCAGCGGCGACCTGTTCTTTACCGATATTCTGACCAATGCCAACCTGGATGGCACTGATCACTGCGGCGGGTTGGCCTGCGAGGCGGAAGGTGCGCTACAGTGGAATCTCGCCACGTTGAACAACGCGCAAACTTGGATGATCACGGTCCTGTTGTCCGATAACGGCGAGATCAACTCCAATCTCTCCTTGCAGTTTGAACTGGCCGATGCCTTCGGCACGGCACTTTCGCCACTGGAGACCTTGTCTATCTCCGGCCAGGCTGCAGTGGTCCCGCTGCCTGGGGGGCTCATTCTGTTGCTGAGTGTACTTCCAGCACTGGGATTCGCTCGGCGCAAATCCTGGCTAGCCCGTTTATAATTTCACCTAGGCGGAGATTCAGGGGTCGATTTAGGGGTCAAATCTATTGATAATATGTTTTAGCTCTCGTCGTAACTTAGGATCGACATCACAAACACACTTGACTTCATGAATTGCATACGACACACCGCCATAGTGCTTTAAGCCAAAAGAGTCAGCGATATCGTTGAGACGATACCCGCCCAACCGTTGCGCTAAGTACATAGCTACCTTCCTCGGCCTGTTTTCATATCCCCGCCCTTTCGTCGTTCCCGACACCGCACCTGCCGGTACGCAGTAATAGCTACTGACAGCGCCAATAATGGCCTCCATACTCGGTCTCACACATTGTTTATCCGCATAATTGACTTCGTTAATCGCCTCGTACTGCCCCAGTCGCAATCCTTGTATGAAGTCTTCAGTTCCTAATATCGGTCCAATTCTCTCGCGCTGATAAAATGACACGATATCTTCGTCAACTTCGCAATCCTCTACAAAGGCCTGGTAGGCTTTCCCCAGTTTCCGTTTTACACCCATCTGCCCATAGATGGCCTCACGGAATAACCAGTCCGGTAGTTTTACTTCTTGCCCAATGAAACAGCGATAACTCGACCACGGATAGTCCCCCAACGCCGTCACTACCGTGGCTTGCAACGGATTCATATGGATGTATTTGCTCAAGTGAAGAAGATAGGCACCCTCCTCTACCAGGACCGATTTATAGCGACCCCGAAACAGTGCACCATCGGTTTTCTTTTGCCGATTGTAACGTTGGGTGTAAAGTCCGCCAATGTGCCGCATGGCACGCTGCAAGTTACCTTCCGGCGTTTTTACCAGCAGGTGGTAGTGATTGCTCATGAGGCAGTAGGCATGAACCTCTAAAGAAAACCGCTCGTGAGCTTCGGCCAGCGTATCTAGAAAAGCTTCGTAGTAGATATCACCGTGGAATATCTTCTGACGCCCCCGGCCACGGTTCATAACGTGATAGAAGGCACCTTCGTATTCGATCCGTAAAGGACGCGACATTGCGACTAAGGCTAATCTATTTCTATAATATTCTATTCTATTATCAATAGATTTGACCCTACTGACTCTTCTAAGCTGCTCATGTAAATAGTGTAAGGGGCCACGGTTTTCGCGCATGTCCATCCGAATCTGCCAGTGATGCCTCAGCGTCTCAGTATACTGATAGCGCGGCGAAGATGATGAAGCACCTGGGCCAACGGCTAGCGGAAGCTCCTGCATAGACGCAAGTTGCGTTGACATTGTGGTCGTGGTGGAATCTATTTTGGAATTCGCCAAAATCTTAGACAGTGTTCTGCACAAGTTTTCCGCTTGGAGGGTGTCGTGTTGACGGAATTGGTCGTTGCTTATATACCCCTGATCGGATGAAATTATTGATTATAGATTAGATTATTTGCTATGAAACAAACACTTATGATTGCCAGGCGCTGGATTGTTCGAGTGGCATTATTCTCGTGGCTGGCAGCAGTCATGTCAGTGGGTGCTGCTCAGGCCGCGACAGTAAGCTACATATTGGACAACGTCTTCTTGGTTGATGGTACGCAGATGACAGGCGCGTTTGACTGGACCTACGCGATCGATGACTTTGAAGACGGTAGCGGGGTATTTACTGCACTGGAAATCCCCTGGCGTCCCAATGGCACTGCACCCCCTCTTGAAGAGGCGGGGATGGTTCTCACGATCGAAAATAACCAAATTGAAATTTCATTAGACGGCAACTTTCATGATTATGGGTTAGACGTTAGCCTCAAATTCGTACAGCCTCTGTCACCCATGCAGTCCTCATTGATTGATCTGAACACAAGCTTCTTCGAGTGCTGTGGCAACGGTTTTAAAGACCAGCCTTTCAGTAGTGGAAGTATCACACCTGTTGTCTCTTCTATTCCGATTCCCGCTGCATTACCGCTATTTGGTTCGGCACTTCTACTATTGGGGTTTGCGGATCACAGCATAAAGGCTCGGTTACTCAGCCGCTAATCACTCTTTCTCTTGATAACGAGGAGTGGGGGGTCGGTCCCATTTTGGGTATATTCTGGTCAAACTTGGCCGCCAGCCACATGGATTCAAACGACCTCCATCGCCTCGACCCGGTGAAATCCGCGCGGGAGCTTCAATCCACGCCGGGCGCGCTCCGCCCGGTAATGCTCCAAGTCTTTCTGCTTCAAGGTGATGTGGCGACTGCCGGCGGTGATCTTGATCGCACCGCGCGGCGGCACGACAATCACGCATTTCATGAATTCATCGCGTTGATCGAGCTTCACCGCCGGGATCTGCATCATCTTCAAGCCTTTGCCGCGCGCCAGTTTTGGTAATTCACCGGCGGCGAAGATCAACAGATACCCTGCGTTCGTGATGCATGCTATTTCGTCGGTCTCGATGTCGTTGATCACAGCTGGCACCACGGCCTGCGCCACCCCGCGCACCGATAGCACGGCCTTCCCTGCTTTATTTTTCGAGTAGAGGTCGCCGACGGACGCGATAAAACCATATCCGGAATCCGACGCCAGTAACACCTGGTCGTTAGCGCCGCCGCCGACCACCCCGACGAAGCTCGTACCATCGGGCGAAGATAGCCGGCCGCCCAAAGGTTCTCCCATACTGCGTGCCGATGGAAAGGAATGTGCCGGGAGTGAATAGCAGCGGCCGCCGGCATCGATGAATACCGCGGTCTGATTTGTTCTCCCGTAAGCCGCCGCCTGAAATGCGTCGCCGCTGCGAAAGGCCAGTTCGCGCGGGTCGATATCGTGACTCTTGGCCGCGCGTACCCACCCCTTTTGTGACAATATGATCGTGATCGGCTCTGAGGGAATCAAATCGGCCTCAGCGATCGCGTGCGCCGCATCACGCCGAACCAACGGCGAACAACGTTCGTTGCCGAACTTCTCGGCATCCGCCTTTATTTCATCACGAACCAAGGTCTTCAAGCGGCGGTTCGATTTCAAAGTCAGTTCGATGCGCTTACCCGCTGCCGACAGTTCCTCCTGTTCGGTCCGAATTCGTACCTCTTCGAGCCGCGCGAGGTGACGCAAACGCAGATCGAGGATCGCATCGGCCTGAGTGCCCGTCAATCCGAACCGTTGCATCAATACCGGCTTGGGCTGGTCTTGCGTGCGGATGATCTTGATCACCTCGTCGATATTGAGAAAGGCGATCAGATAACCTTCGAGGAGGTGCAGCCGATCGACGATCTTATCGAGCCGGAACCGCAGCCGCCGGCGAACGGTATCCGTGCGAAACTCGAGCCACTCTTTTAACAGCGTGCGCAGATCCTTAACCGCGGGCAAGCCGTCATTGCCGATCACATTGAAGTTGATACGGTAGCTGCGTTGTAGATCGGTAGTCGCGAACAGATGCTGCATCAGCTGCTCGGCATCGACCCTGCTGGACTTCGGGATGAGCACGATCCGGGTTGGGGTTTCGTGATCGGATTCATCGCGAATGTCATCCAGCATCGGTAGTTTCTTGGCCTGCATCTGCTGAGCGATCTGCTCGATAAGCTTGCTACCTGATGTTTGAAACGGCAGCGCCGTGATCACGATGGCGCCCTTCTCGACCTCGAAACAAGCGCGCATTTTTACCGAGCCATGGCCGCTTTCATAGGCTTGTTGGATATCCTCCGGCGCGGTGATGATCTCCGCCCCGGTTGGAAAATCCGGACCGCGGATATACTTGCAGAGATCACCGACCGTTGCCTTCGGTTGATCCAACAAATGGATGCAGGCGCCGGCAACCTCGCGCAGATTGTGCGGCGGGATGTCCGTCGCCATGCCGACCGCAATGCCTGTTGTTCCATTTAACAATACGTTCGGCAGGCGCGCCGGCAGCAGCACGGGCTCCTCCATGGTGGCATCGAAATTGGGCGTCCAGTCTGATGTGCCCTGGTCGAGTTCGCTCAGCAGCACCTCAGCGTAAGCGGTCAGCTTCGCCTCGGTATAACGCATCGCGGCAAACGACTTCGGATCATCAATCGAACCCCAGTTGCCTTGGCCTTCGACCAGCGGGTAGCGGTAGCTGAAGGGCTGCGCCATCAGCACCATCGCCTCGTAACATGCGGAATCGCCGTGTGGGTGAAATTTACCGAGGACGTCACCCACGGTACGCGCCGACTTCTTGAATTTTGCCGCCGCGTTCAAGCCCAGTTCCGACATCGCATAGACGATGCGTCGCTGTACCGGCTTCAGGCCGTCGCCGATGTGAGGGAGTGCACGATCGAGGATGACGTACATCGAATAGTCGAGGTAGGCCTGTTCGGTAAATTCACCAAGCCCCCGGCGTTCGATGTCGAGATGTTCGCTCATACTTGTGCCTTTAAGATGCGATGCGCCAATCAATTCAGGGAAGTCAAATTTCCTTTACTTTCTAGCCAGGCGCGTCGATCGGAGGCGCGCTTTTTAGCCAGCAGCATATCCATCAGCTGTTCGGTCTTGCCCTTGTCGTCGATCGTCAGCTGTACGAGGCGTCGAGTCTCCGGCGCCATCGAGGTTTCACGCAGCTGGAGCGGGTTCATTTCGCCCAAGCCCTTAAAACGCTGAACATTGACCTTGCCCCGGATCTTCTCGGCCGCGATGCGATCGATGATCCCAGCCTTCTCATCCTCGTCGAGCGCATAAAAAACGGACTTACCGACATCGATACGAAATAGCGGGGGCATCGCGACGTAGACATGGCCCGCCTCAACAACGGGGCAAAAATGCCGCACAAACAACGCGCACAAAAGCGTTGCGATGTGCGCGCCATCACAATCCGCGTCCGCCAGGATGCA
>DAOWDI010000066.1 GCA_030639105.1 Gammaproteobacteria bacterium
CGAGCTCGCGCATACAGGTGGGGCTTGTCACCTTGATTTCCGTGAGGTCATCAAAAAAGATATCGATCCCCACGAAAATCAGACCTCTGCGTTTGAGCTCCGGACCGACGCGCGTGCATATTTCCCGGTCGCGGTCACTTAAGGCCTGCCCGCGGCCCTGCCCGCCGGCCGCCAGGTTACCGCGAAGCTCTCCCGCCGCAGGGATCCGCGCCAGCGCGTAGGGGATCGGTTCTCCATCAATCATGAGTATGCGTTTGTCACCCGCCGTGATCTCCGGAATGTACTTCTGCACCATGCAGAAACTTTGCTCGTTTCTAGTCAGGGTTTCGTAGATCACGGCAGCGTTGACGTCACCGGATCTTATCCGGAATATTGACGCACCGCCCATTTTATCCAGCGGTTTTGCGATGATGTCACCGCACTCCTCACCGAAGCGCCTAATCTCCGCGGTGTCGCACGTGACCAGCGTGCTCGGACAGATATCATCGAACCAGGCGGCGAACAGTTTTTCGTTGGCATCGCGCAGTGCCCGTGGATCGTTGACAACGAGGCAACCGCGGGCCTGTGCTTGCTCGAGTATATAGGTCGCAAAGATGTAGTCGGTATCGAAAGGGGGATCCTTGCGCATCAAAACGATGTCGAGGTCCGTGAGTGACAGTCGCTGCCGTGGTCCGGTGAATTCATACCAGTCGTCGAGTGAGTCCCGTAGGAGCAGACTTCGTGTGTGGGCATAGGGATCGCCGTCGCGCAACGCGATGTCGCCGAGTTCCATATAGTAGATTTCCCAGCCGCGACGTTGTACGGCGAGGAGTATTGCGAGCGTTGTGTCTTTCTTCGGCGTAATCAGGTCAATGGGGTCCATCACCACGCCCACTTTGATGCTCATTAATCTACCGTCTCTGTCTTGCTCTATATCGGTCGACACCTTAGCATACGTCGGGAATCCCCATGCCGGTGGCAGCGGTAAGAAATTTGGTCCCTGTAAACGACGTTCTTCGCATAGCGACGCGCAGTAGCCGCTTGGCGTTATGGCAGGCGGAGCATGTAGGCGCGCTCCTGCTCGCCGAACATGCAGGGCTGGATGTCGAACTCGTTCCGATAACAACGACGGGCGACAGGATCATCGATCGGCCGCTGGCGAAGATTGGCGGTAAAGGATTGTTCATCAAAGAGCTTGAACAGGCGCTGTTTGACAATCGCGCCGATATGGCCGTTCATTCGATGAAAGACGTTCCCGTTGATACACCAGACGGGCTACACATTCCGGTTATTCTCCTGCGCGAAGATCCACGCGATGCGGTCATCACCAACGGCGGCGGAAGTTTTGACGAACTGCAACGGGATGCAACGGTCGGCACTTCGAGTTTGCGGCGCAAGAGCCAGCTGCTCGCCCGCCGCGATGAATTGCGGGTGTGTGACCTGCGTGGCAACGTGACTACTCGCCTGGAGAAACTGCGGCGGGGTAAATTCGATGCCATCGTCTTAGCGGCGGCAGGGCTGATACGCCTGGGGTTCGGCGATCAGATTTCGAGTGTTTTCCAGACAGACGAAGTGATCCCCGCCGTTGGCCAGGGCGCCATCGGGATCGAGTGTCGTTTAGATGATGATCGCACCCATGCGCTTATCGCACCCCTGCACGATACTAAAACTGGACTGTGCGTCGAGGCCGAACGCGCAATGAGTGCTTATCTTGAGGGTGGTTGCGACGTTCCACTGGCGGCCCACGCAACGCTCGGCGGCGGTCTTTTGCGATTAACTGGGCTGGTTGCGAGTCTCGATGGCCGCCGAATCGCTCGCGAAGAGACTTCGGGGCCGGCGTCAGACGGTATCGAATTGGGCCGGCAATTGGGGGAGGCGCTGCTAGCGGCGGGTGCGGCGGGGATCCTGGATGAGTTGCAGCACGAACAGATTTAGATCATCGTAGTCGCATAGCAATGGGAAAGCGCTTGGAAGGATACGCGGTACTGGTTACACGTCCACGGGACCAGGCCGTTGGGCTGTGTACGGCGATCGCGGCCGAAGGCGGCAGGGCCATACTCGCGCCGATGATCGCGATCCGGGCAATTTTGGATCCTAAACACTGTGGGGCCGTGATCGATCGTATCGAGGATTACGGCAGCATCATCTTCATCAGCCGCAACGCCGTTGAATTCGGGATCGAGCAGATTCGACAGCACGACAAAGCGCTCACTGGACAAACTATCTACGCGGTGGGTGTCGGGACGGCGGCCAGTCTGCGCAAGCTGGGCGTGACAGACATTGCTACGCCACGCGGCGAATTCACCTCCGAGGGCTTGTTGAAGCTGGACGGACTGCAGGCGCGGAAGGTTCGAGGTGGCAAGATTCTGATTTTCCGCGGCGCCGGCGGACGCGAGCATCTCGCGAGGATGCTGGAAAGTCGTGGCGCCACGGTCGACTACTGCGAGGTGTACGAGCGGATTGTGCCGGATATCCGTGTTGCCGATGCCTTAGCCGAGGCCGATATCTCCGTGCCCGATATCGGCGTGATAACGAGCCTCGACAGCCTGAACAATTTCGCCGACAAGATCGATGATGAAGGGCTTGACCTCCTGTTCGATATGCCCCTGCTTGTGGTCGGTTCACGAATTGCCAACGAAGTCGGAAAACTCGGTTTTACGAACCCGCCCGTGATAGTTGATAATCCCAATGACGATAATGTGATAGACACCTTGGCACGCTGGGTAATGGATGAGATATGAATAGCGACAAAAAAGAACAGACGAAAGCGTCGGGATCGAAAACCGAAGCCTTGGCCCCGACGGATGCAGCAGCGGCCAGCGTAGACGATAGTTGGTTTGCGCCGGAACCGGGAGCCGAAGCCTCCGCTCCAGCGGATACGGAGATGGCGGGGGAAGAAGTGCCCGCGGGTACGGAGAAGGCGGCGAAAAAAGCCCCGCCGCCGGCCGCCTCTAGAGGTGGTGTCCCGGGATGGTTCGTTGTCTTGGCGTTGGTCGTGCTGCTGGCCGGTGGCGCTTACTATTGGGAGCAAAACGTCTTTCAAATGCATCTCGCGGTACTCGGTGAACAGGTCGCGGTTGTCGACGGAGCGCAGGCAGCGGTTCAGGCGGCAGTTGATGCCAAAATGGATTCCGCTGCCGGTGAGGTGGCAACCGTAGCCGCGGAGATAGCGGCGTTGCGTTCGAAAATCGGTAGCACCGTCGCGGCGCAAAGCGATCTGCAGCGCTCCGTCAGCGGGCTCTACAAAAAAGAAACGCGGACCTCCATAGATTGGATCCTTGCCGAAGCCGAGTACCTCGTGTTCGCGGCAACCCAGCGTCTGGCGCTGGAACGCGACGTTGAGACCGCCATCGCCGCCTTACGCGCGGCCGACCACGGGCTGCGCTCGGCGGAACATCCCGACTTGATCCCGATCCGCAACCAGATCATCCAGGATGTGAGCGCGTTAGAGGCGGTCAATCTCCCCGATATCGAAGGCTTGGCGATATATCTCGCCAAGACGATAGGCCAGGTCGACGAGTTGCCGACAAAGCCTATTGCCAATGAGGCGGCGGCGTTCGGTACGGTGCGCAGCGGCGGCCAGTACGAAGCGGAAGACTGGCGCCGGCTGGCCCATACGCTCTGGTCGGACCTCATCGACCTGGTTGAAGTCAAGGATGCCGTACTGCCGGACAGCGTACTGTTCGATCCGGAGCTACGTTACTTTCTGCGCCAGAATCTGAAACTCGAACTAGCCTCCGCGCGCCTTGCGGTATTGCGTCGGGATAAGGCCAACCTGGATGCATCAGCAGTATTGATCAAGGGCCTGCTCGATACCTATTACGACGTCGACGATGCGGGGGTGGCAAATATCGTCAAGCGCCTCGATGAGGCAACGACGCTGGAATTGATACCCGCATTGCCCAACACTGCCCGCAGCCTGGATATGATCAGAAGACACCGGGATTCGCGCACCGCCGACAAGGGGTTGGCACGGTGAAGTACCTGTTCATCACCCTCGTTTCCCTGATCCTTGGGGTCGTATTTGGCCATTTCGTTTCCGATGACGCGGGATTTGTCGTCATCGGTTATGGCGGCAAGGTTTTTCGTACCAGCTTCATCTTTTTTGGCGTATTGCTGGTCATGGCTTCGACGGCAATCTATTTTGTCTGGCGGCTGCTCTATCGGCTGTTGACCTTGAAAACACGGTGGTTGAGTTGGACCGGGGAATATCGGCGCAAGCGGTCGCAGCGGGCGCTCAGTAACGGGCTGATCGCGCTTGCCGAAGGCAATTTCAATCGCGCGGAGCAGTTGCTGAGCCGTGGCGCCGACGATGGGTCCGTCTCCGCGGTCCATTACCTCGGCGCGGCTGAAGCTGCGCAGGCGCAAGACGCAGCCGACCGCCGTGATACCTACTTGAGCCTGGCTCACGATGCGATGCCGAGCGCCGAAGTCGCAATCGGGATCAAACGCGCGGAGATGCAGCTGGCGAATAAGCAGTATGAACAGGCGCGGGCGACATTGGACTATTTGGCCGATCGCCATTCGGACAATAAGCAGGTGTTGGATTTGCAGCAACGCACCTACATGGCGACAGACGACGCCCGCGCCGTGCTCGGACTGCTACCGGCGTTGCGCCGACATCATGTGTATGACAGCGAGCATCTTGGCGAACTCGAGCGGGAGACGGCTGTTGCACTGCTGTCACGCCCATGCTCTTCACTTGATGATCTGCACGAGACCTGGCATCGGCTGCCCAAGTCCGCTCGCAAGCAGGTCGACTGCCTCGCGGTCTATACCCAACAGTTGACCGCTTTGGGGTATCACGCGGAGGCTGAGAGCCTGCTGCGTAAGAGTCTCATGCGCCACTGGCACGGTGACTTGGTGCGTCAATATGGCGAAGTCCGGATCCCTGATGCGGCGCTACAGTTGAAGCGCACCGAGGCTTGGCTGGAGACGCGAACGGACGATACGGATCTACTATTGACTGTTGCAAAGCTCAGCGTCATCGCTGATGAGTGGGATAAAGCGCGTAGCTACCTGAACCGCCTCATTGAGCTTCTACCATCGCCGGTCGCTTATCGCCTCCTTGCGGAGGTTCACGAGCATGCCGAGGATGTCGATGCCGCGAATCTTTGTCGGCTCGAGGGACTGCGGTTGGCCACTAGCGCCGTGCCCGGTTTGCCCATCGTGCGAGTGTAGGCTAATTAATGCCGGGGAATGCTGCGCGGGCTTTGCAGCCAGCGCGTTAGCGGGCTCCAGTGTTCGCGATCGGCCGCCGTAGCAATAGGCGCAAATTCAAAAACCGACAGGCCGCGCTCGGCCGCTCGAATGTAATTCGTGCTTGCCCGGAGCATTGTGAGAAACGGAAATTTGTGGCCTGAGGGTAGTTTCAAATCGTACAGATAGTCTTCTAGTTCGTTCGCGATCAAGGCCCCTTCCCGTACCCGATTAGCGACGGTAGCCATCTTGACCTCAGTCTTGATGACATGACGCAGTTTGCGTATTTCGCCGATAAAACGCTGGGCCGCACGAATGTCGATCGGCGACGGTACCACTGGCAGGACGATTGTTTGAGCGCGCCGTACGAGAGATGCGAGGTGATCATCGTGGGTGCGCGAAGGTGCATCCATCACCACAACTTCCGAGCTGCGTGGCACGCGGATGCCCTTGCTAAATCCCTCGACCGCGGCGATCCGGGGACGCTCCGCCGGCCGCGAACTCAACCAGTCCAGGCTGCTAGCCTGTGGATCGAAGTCGACCAGGGCGACTTTTGCACCCTCGCGGGCGTAGTAGCCAGCCAGGTTCGTTGCAACCGTTGTCTTGCCGCTACCGCCTTTGGCGTTCAGTACCAGAATTGTGCGCATCGTGATAGACCCTACAGTGGCTTACCCGCGGGTATTATAGCCCCACAGGGTCCTATTTTCTTAAACCCGCAACTTTCCTAGGGTGACTCGTTCGCGCGGGCCCAGTCACGGTTTTTCATCAGGTTTCCAATCACGGGGTTCAGTAGGCGTTCCATCGCGAAAACATATTTGTCAGCGGGTACCACGATGGTGTCCCGCCGAGACATGAAGGCCCCATCCAGCTGTTCCAGCAGATTGGGAAAATCCGGATTTATCTTATGCCGGTTGGCAATATGGATCACGACCATGCTCTCTTCGTTCGTCGGGATCTCTGCCGCGGTAAACGGATTCGACGTATCGATCGTCGGGATCCGCTGAAAGTTGATATCAGTGCGCGAGAATTGCGGGCAGATGAAATGGACGTAGTCGGGCATGCGCCGCAGGATCATGCCGGTTGCGGCCTCGGCGGAAAAACCGCGGACTGAACGATCCCGATGGATCTTCTGAATCCACTCGAGGTTGATTATCGGAACCACGCCGATGAGCAGGTCCACGTGACAGGCAATATCAACCTCCTCGGTTATCAACGCACCGTGAAGGCCCTCGTAGAAGAGCAGATCGCAGCCTTTGGGTAATGGTTGCCAGTCGGTGAATGTCCCGGGTTCGCCTTGGTGTAGTTTAGCTTCGTCCTCGGTGTGAATATAGTAGCGCCGTTTCCCGCTGCCCGCGGCGCCAAAGGTGCGGAACAAGGATTGGAGTTCGTCAAACAAGTTACCCTCGGTCCCGAAGTGCGTCAGAGTGCGGCGGTGCAGCGAAGCTTTTTCGACTTCCCACAGCATTGCCTTGCGGTCATAGCGGTGAAAACTGTCGCCTTCGATGACCGCAGGGATGAGTCCTTCGCGTTGAAAAATGCGTTCAAATGCGAGTTTGACGCTCGAGGTGCCGGCACCGGATGAACCGGTGACCGCGACGATGGGATGTAATACCGACATGGTTTCTTTAAAGGCATGATGCCTTTGAGTCCGTTCCTCGGCGTATTCTAGAAACTATCCGGGTGGACAGCTAGTGGCAGTATACACCTCATCGGTTCCTGTCCGTGCTTCTCACGGACGGCCGGGACTTGGTTCCGGTGAGAAACGCGCACCAAGTTTGCCGTGGTGCAAAATCGTCCGGGGACAGGCATATTAGGTTCCCATGCAACAGCCGAAATGTGGGAACACCCGAATCTATGCGCGGCTGCTGGGCCATGTCAGGCCGTATTGGCGGGTTTTCACGTTGGCAATCGGCGGGATGCTGGCACTGGCGGCGACTGAGTGGATGCTGCCCGCATTGCTTAGATACCTCGTCGACGACGAATTCGACCAGGCTTCAGGCGAACTATCACTGACTATCCCCCTCCTTTTGATCGGTATCTTCTTTTGTCGTGGGATATTGAGCTACGTCAGTACCGTTTCGCTGCACTGGATCGCCCATCGCACTGTGATGGATCTTCGCGACTCGATGTTTCGTAATCTTATCGAGCTTCCGTCTGCTTTTTTCGATCATCGGTCTCCGGGCGAACTCATTTCAAAATTCACCTTCGACGTGACCCAGGTATCGCAAGCGACCACCCGCGTCCTCACCGTTTTGGTCAAAGACAGTGCGGTTATCGTCGCACTCCTTACCTATCTGTTCTATTTGAATTGGTTGCTCTCCACGCTCCTACTGGTACTCGCGCCGCCAATCGGCTTCGTTGTGTACCGGATATCGCGACGGATGCGCCAAAGAAGCCGGCAGTTGCAGGAGTCCATCGGTCGCCTCAATCAGATTGCAGAGGAAAGTATTCGCGGCCAACGGGAGATTAAGGTCTATGCTGGCCGTGAGTTCGAGTCCGAGCGGTTCGGCGGGGCCATCAACGATGCCCGCCGGTTCCAGATGAAGGTCGTGCAAACCGCGGCCGCGATCGTGCCTATCATCCAGCTGCTTATAGCTACTGGCATTGCCGTCATGATCGTATTCGCCCTGCGCGAATCGGTCGCCGGCGCAATGTCGCGCGGAGATTTCGTTGCGTTCATTACGGCGACCGCTTTGTTACTTGCGCCGACCAAGCGCTTGACGGGGGTCAATGAATTTCTGCAACGCGGGCTCGTTGCGGCTGAAAGCGTATTTGCGCTGATGGATGAACCACGGGAGCCCGCCGCCGGTGGTATTCGCCTCGAACACATACGCGGCGATATCGAGTTCCGTGGCGTGCATGTTTGTTACGCGGACCGTCCGGTGCTGCACGATATCAATCTCAAGATTGCCGCCGGCGAATCAACCGCGTTTGTTGGGCCTTCCGGTGGGGGTAAGTCGACGCTGCTCAATCTCCTCGCGCGCTTCTACGAGCCGTATGCCGGGCAGCTGTTTGTCGACGGCCACCCACTCGATACGATAAAGCTCGAAAGTCTTCGCGCGGCCGTTGCCTATGTCGGGCAGGATGTGATCCTGTTCGACGATACGATCTACAACAATATCGCTTATGGCGGATTACGCAGTGTGGCCGCGGACCGGGTGCATAGAGCAGCCGATGCCGCCAATGTCACGCTCTTTGCGGCCGAACTTCCGGATGGACTGGATACGGTGATCGGGGCCAACGGCGCGCGCCTGTCGGGTGGGCAGCGTCAACGCATTGCGATAGCGCGCGCGCTCTTGAAAGATGCGCCTATCCTTATCCTCGATGAAGCAACCTCAGCGCTGGATACGGAATCGGAGCGTCAGATCCAAGCAGCACTCGGCAGGATCCGCGAGGGCCGCACCAACCTCATCATTGCGCACCGGTTGTCGACCATTGAAGCGGTTGATCGCATCGTCGTGATCGAAGATGGACGTATCGTAGAATCCGGATCGCACCGGGATTTGATCGAGCACGACGGCGTCTATGCCCGCTTCTCGTCGATGCAGGACAGCGGTGCGGCACAATCACGGGAAAACCTTGCTGCGGTTTGAGTTTGCACGGGTTCCCACCGGTCCTAAGTCGACAGCTCCTGGCGGGCGGACAGAGCCGTACTGGGTTATCCGTTGCGTGTGTCGAAGGCTTGTACGTGCTTGATCAACTGCGCGCTCGAGAGCCGACCCCCCGCGTAGCGGATCACCGTATAAGCCTGGGTGATGGCCATGACATCGTGCGCCAGGTCGGTGCGGGCGCTCGTCACTCGCCGGGCGAAATCGATCGGTCCTTCATCTGGCTGGCGCTCAAATCCGGCCCGCGCGAGTTTGCGGCAGAAAATAGCGTAGGCGTTGGCCGCGGGATCTAGGGTCAGCGGCTTCTTGCGCAAGACCAAAATCGCAATCGCCAGAGTGATCGCCGTGAGCCCAGAAATCAGTACGATGACCAAGGTTCCATAGTCCCAGTCTTCCAGCCCGGCATCATCCAACATCCGTCGCTGTCGTTTTGGAGTATACCCGAGGACCCATTGACTCCAGTTATAGTTCAGCGCGTCCCAACCGTTACTAAATTGTCGCCAGATGCCGATGGCGGTTGTATTACCGCTGAGTAATAGCAACGGACGCTGACCCAACACCCTATTGATCCCCAGAGAGACTCTTTCGGGTGCGACGGCGGCGGTGGGATCGACACGGATCCAGCCGCGTCCGTCAAGGTACACTTCGGCCCATGCATGCGCGTCGCGCTGGCGCACGATCATGTAATCGGACATGGTATTGAATTCGCCGCCCTGGTAGCCGGTTACAACTCTCGCCGGGAGACCCGCCGCCCGCATCAATACAACGAACGCCGCCGCATAGTGTTCGCAGAACCCCTCGCGCGTATCGAATAAAAATTGATCGATTGGATCACCGCGCAGTCGCCGTGGTGTCAAGGTATAACTGA
>DAOWDI010000024.1 GCA_030639105.1 Gammaproteobacteria bacterium
AATCCCTGATCCGACATGGCGAAAACACCCAGCTCGTTGACCGCGCCAAAGCGGTTCTTGAATGCACGAATCAATCGATATCGCCCGGCGTGATCACCCTCGAAATAGAGTACCGCATCGACCATATGCTCAAGTACGCGAGGCCCCGCTAAAGCACCCTCTTTGGTCACGTGACCGACGAGATACACGGCCACGCCGCTTGATTTGGCGAAACGTACGAGGCGCGCCGCGGCTTCGCGGACCTGCGCTACGCTTCCTGGCGCGGACTGCAAATCCGAGCAATACACCGTTTGGATCGAATCCACAACAACCAGCCGGGATCTTTCTTTCCTTGCGACATCGATAATGCGATCCACATCGGTCTCGATAAGCAGGCGCAGGCTCTCGGCATCCAACTTGAGGCGTTCGGCTCTCAGCGCAATCTGCGAGGCCGACTCTTCCCCGCTGACATAGAGCGGATCGACGCGCGGCAGCGCACAAACCTTACCGAGACTCTGGAGCAACAGCGTCGATTTTCCGATCCCCGGATCGCCGCCGATCAACACCACCGATCCCGGCACTATCCCGCCGCCCAAAACGCGATCCAACTCGGCGATGCCCGAGGTCATGCGCATCGCTTCTTCGGGTACTACATCGGCGAGCAAAGTGACTTCCGTACGCTGCCCTCCATAGGACTCGAAACGTGGACTCGCCAACGGAGCGGTACTAACGACGGTCTCCTCCAGGGTGTTCCAAACCTCGCACTCGCCGCACTGCCCGGACCACTTGGGCTGCGTCGCGCCGCAATTTTGACATTGATATTCGCGCTTGGTTTTCATTCGCGCATCTCGATGCTATACGCACTCGAGATAACGCGCCCGCATACGCACCCGACATAAGAGTTCGTAGGGGATCGTCTGCGCGCTGATCGCGACCTCTTCGACGGGTAATTCCGGGCCCCAGAGTATCACCGGATCCCCCACAGCCGCCTCGGGGATCGGTCGCAAATCGACCGTCAACATATCCATTGACGCCTCACCGACAACCTGCGTCCTGACCCCAGCGACGTTGATCGGTGTGCCCGTAGCCGCCTGCCGCGGATAACCGTCCCCGTAGCCAAAGGCGACAACACCCACGCGCATGGCCTCCGGGCAGATGTAAGCCTTGCCATAGCCGACGCTGCCGCCGGCCGCTACATCACGAACCGAGATCAAACTCGACGCCACCGTCATTGCGGGTTGCAGACCGTATTCGACGCCGCAGCGGCCATGAAATGGTGATACGCCATAGAGCATGAGACCGGGCCGAACCCAATGCGCATGGCACGCCGGCCAGGCCAACACGGCCGCGGAATTTGCGATTGAGCGTTCCCCGCCGTATGCGGCAACGGCGGATCCAAAACTCTGCAATTGCTCGGCGACACTCGCATCGTTCTCGCGATGCGCACTGGCGAGATGCGTCATGAACCGGATTGTGCGATGCCTCCCCCGCAGCTGCCGTACGACAGCGCCTACCTCGGGCGGCGAAAACCCGAGGCGATGCATGCCGGAATCGATCTTTATCCACAGCGCAATATTGGCTCGCGCATCGCTCAACGGCCCAACCTGGTCATGCGTATGTACTACCGTCTCCAATCCACTGGCTGCGATTTCGCCGACTTCGTTGGCAGTAAACGGACCTTCGAGTAATACAATCGAGCGAGCGATCCCGGCTTTGCGTAATGCGAGCGCTTCATCGAGAGATGCTACGCCGAAGGCATCGGCCTGATGCTCTAATGCTCCGGCTATCCGTGCTATGCCGTGCCCATATCCGTCAGCTTTGATAATGGCCATGACGCGCGTATGCGGCGCGCAGCGCCGTACGACCTGTAGGTTTGCCTTAACCGCCGAGATGTTGACTATGACCCGCGCGGGTCGAGTCATCCCGGCCCCTCGGCAGGGGAGAAATCCTCATGCGCGAGATTTTCGAACGTCGTGTATTCCCCAAAAAACCGTAGCTTGCGTGTGCCGATCGGCCCGTTGCGCTGCTTGCCTATAATGATTTCCGCAATGCCTTTATCGACGCTATCTTCGTCATAGACTTCGTCGCGATAGATAAACATGATGACATCGGCGTCCTGTTCTATGGCGCCGGATTCACGCAAGTCTGACATCACGGGGCGCTTGTCCTGGCGCTGTTCGAGGCTTCTATTCAGCTGCGACAGCGCCATGACCGGGACATTCAACTCCTTCGCCAGAGCCTTAAGCGATCGCGAAATTTCGGAAATCTCCGTCGCCCGATTTTCCTTTGAACCGTGCACCTGCATCAGCTGCAGATAATCCACGACGACCAGTCCAAGACCATGCTCCCGCGCGAGCCGGCGACAACGCGTGCGCAACTCGCCCGGAGACAGCGCGGGCGTGTCGTCAATATACATATTGACTTCCGACAGGATACCGACCGCATGGGTCAATCTCGGCCAATCGTCGTCTCCAAGTTTTCCGGTACGGATCTTATGTTGATCGATGCGGCCCAGCGAAGAAAGCATGCGCATCGCCAATTGCTCGCTCGGCATTTCCATACTGAACATCGCAACCGGCAGAGATTCTTTGATCGCGGCGTGTTGCGCTATATTGACCGCAAACGCAGTCTTGCCCATCGATGGGCGCCCGGCCACGATGACGAGATCGGCAGGCTGCAGTCCGGAAGTCATCGTATCGACCTCATAAAACCCAGTGGCGACACCGGTGATCGGGTTGTCGCGCTGAAACAACAGATCGATACGATCGAGGGCATCGACGAGGAGATCCTTGACGCGGCGAAACCCACGTTTTCCACGTGATTCGCGTTCGGCGATCGCAAATACCATGCGTTCCGCGGAGTCCAGCAGCTCATCGGCGGAGCGGCCCTCGGTGCGATATCCGCTATCGGCGATATCGGTGCCGATGCGCACGAGGGACCGAAGAACCGAACGTTCGCGGACGATGTCCGCATAAGCGGCTATGTTCGCGGCAGAGGGCGTGTTTTCTGACAGCTGAGCAAGATATTGCAGCCCGCCGATGGTCTCGAGTTGTTCGTTTTGCTGCAACCACTCCGCCAAAGTAACGACATCGTAGGGTTTCCCATCGTTCGCCAGTGCCTCGATAGCGCGGAATATTTCGCTGTGGTCGCGGCGATAGAAATCGCCTTCGATGACACGTTCGACGACTTGCAGCCACGCTTCATTGTCGAGCATGAGGCCACCGAGCACCGATTGCTCCGCTTCGATGGAATGTGGCGGAACCTTGAGTGAATCCGTAACCGCATCGCGCCACGTGCCGGCAATCGTCATGTTTTCTGAAGCCATGCTATAGGGGGTCGGTCGAATTGACGCGAACACCGGCTAGCCACGATAGCTTACCAGTCGCCACGATGATGACGCAGTCCATTGAACCGGGGGAAGATTTGACTTCTTGGGAGGAAAACGGCTTGTCTTTCCGAGAGCAGAAAATCTTCATGCGAATCAGTGGACCGATGAGGATGTTTCGATAGGGTGGGCGATCCGGCTAGGAGGCTGTCCGAGAATAGGAGTCGTAGCGAGGGAAAGCTGGCTTGAGTCAGATTTTTTCATTTTTTGAGGCGAATATTGGGTATATTTAACGAAAAAAATGGAGAAATCTGACTAAATCCAGCTTTTCCGCAGTAGGCTTTCTATTCTCGGACAGCCTCCTAGTGTCCGGAATCGGCGATGGCTTCCTCCTCCGCGACCACGTATACCGTAACCGAGGTGTTGGCATCAGCATGCATATGTATGGTCACATGGTGTTCACCCAACTCGCGTAGTGGTCCATCAGGTAGCCGTACTTCACGCTTCTCGATCTCATTGCCGGTTGCGGAAATCGCCTCGGCGATCTCCACAGCACCGATCGAGCCATACAACTTGCCTTCAGTACCGGCTTTGGTGGCAATGGTAACCGAGAGATCGGCCATCCCCTCTATTCGATGCTCCGCCGCGGACAAGACATCCGATTGTGCCTTCTCCAAATCTACACGTTGCGCTTCGAATTTCTCGGCATTTTCTTGCGTCGCCGCTACCGCCCGTTTTTGCGGGATCAAAAAATTCCGACCGTACCCCGCACGAACCCGGACCTTGTCACCCAGATCGCCCAACTTGTGGATCTTTTCCAACAGAATTACTTCCATAACAGCGTTCCTCTACTCGAATACAATCGTTCTGGCTGCTCACGGCGTTCACGCCCGATCAATTTCCACCGCGTAACCGACGGATGTCGGCTACCATGTCGAGGATGCCGATAAATGCAAGTATCATAAATGCACCTATCAACCCCACCCAAAGTAACATCAAGGTCAGCAATACATAAAACCCAACGAGCCACCAATTCGCCATAACAACCTTGTGCAGGCGATGGTGGATAAGAGCGAGCCCTTGAAAGGCCAACAATACCACCAGCACAATGAGCAAGTCACTCAGCAACCCATAGATCCCACCCGCAGCCAGCTGTACCAAGGCAAAGAACGCGATCAGTGCGGCGATCGGTGAGACCACCCGAGGCAAGCATAGACCTCGAAACTCGCCGCCAAACCCCCCGGGATTATACAATCCTGCCTGCCACCACCTGGCAAGAAGTATGGTCGTCATCCAGTACAGGCAGACGGCAACGATCATTGCTTCGTGCATGGCCCCCGCAATGGCGGCAATCTCTTCTACGTCGTAAAACGTTCCGCCCTGGTCCCGGATCATCTCACCTAGGCCCTGCAGCCATGTCGTCCAGTGCGCCGTCATATCCGGGAGGAGCATTCGCGCCAAAACCGCGTAAAGTGCCGCGAACATCGCACACACCATCAGCGCCAGGCCCTGACTCTCGGAGGCTCGCAGGGCACATCCAGCCACCAAGACCGGGATCCAGATGACACCGAGTAGCAGGGCCGCTCCCGGCTGCTGCAGCAGTACTAAATACGCCACACCGGCGACCAGGATCGCAACCGCACTGATGCGCATTCCTTCGACCGCCCCGAAGCGCAATGCCGCCAAGCCGATGATAGCGCCGCTGACAACCATGAACGGTGCAAAAAACAGGGCGAATACGGCGTATGCCGCGGCATTAATCGATGCCGCCATCGGACTGCGCATCGCAAATTTCGCGATCCCGAGCATACTAAACTGGCAGCCTGAGGCGGTTTAGCGCCAGGCCGTCTTTCTTACTCATCGGCATGACGATCACCTACTCGATTGAATTGAATACTGAATTTCTGACCTGGAGCCGTACCGATTGCCTTTCCGAGGAAAGACATATTATATGCGTTTCAAAGGACAAGTGAGCTCGCGTCGATCCGACCGATCTTAGTGGGGACCGCAGGCTAATGCGCGTCGCAATAGGGGACCAACGCCAGATACCTTGCCCGCTTGATCGCCGTCGCCAGTTGACGTTGGTATCTGGCCTTGGTGCCGGATATCCGGGCGGGAACTATCTTGCCGCTCTCAGTTATATAGGCCTTCAACGTATTGAGGTCCTTGTAATCGATCTCTTCAACGCCTTCGGCGGTAAACTTACAAAATCGACGTCGTCGAAAAAATCTTGCCATCGGGGTTCTCCAAATTCTCAGTCGTCTGTGGCAGCTGATGGTGTTGCGTCAGCGGATTCTGGTTCGCCCTCAGGCGTATCAGTGCTTTGTTCATTGGCCTCATCCACGGCGTCAACGATCGGGGCCGGCTCGTGCTTGGCCTCATCCACGGCGTCGTCGGTCGGGGCCAGCTTACGCTTGGCCTCATCCACGACATCAACGGACGGGGCCGGCTCACGCTCGGCCTCGTCCACGGCATCGACAGCCGGGACCGGCTCACGCTTGGCCTCATCCACGGCGTCGTCGG
>DAOWDI010000144.1 GCA_030639105.1 Gammaproteobacteria bacterium
AATGGCATTCGATTACGGTAGAAAACGGATCGGCGTGGCCGTCGGACAGACCGTGTCACGGACCGCAAAAGCGTTGAAAGTCCTGCCGGCGACACACGGCAACCCACAATGGCATCAGATCAACGGCCTTGTCGATGAATGGGCTCCGGTCGTGTTTGTCGTCGGTATGCCAACCCACGACGACCAGCGAGTGCACACCCTGCACGGCGAAATCGAACGCTTCTCGCGCCGGCTCAGCGGTCGTTACAATCTGCCGGTAGAGTTCATCGATGAACGCCTGTCGTCGTACGCGGCCGGGCGCGACGGTCCTGGCGAGAGGGCTACGATCGATGCCGAGGCCGCCCGGATGATATTGCTCACGTGGCTCGAACAGACGCACACGCCCTTGGCACCCGCCGATCGATGAACATCGAAGTCGATGCGCTGCTCGATGACATCGGCGCGAAATTGAACGAGAAGATTGCTGAATCCGGCCGCGAAGATCCGGTAATTATCGGCGTACACACCGGCGGCGTTTGGGTAGCGGAGCACCTGCACAAGGGCATCGTCAACGACTCGCCATTGGGCGAACTGAACATTGCCTTTTATCGCGACGACTTCAGCCGGATCGGTATGCATCCAACGGTAGAACCTTCCAAATTGCCGTTTGATATCAATGACCGGCATCTGATCCTGGTCGATGACATCCTTTATACGGGTCGAACCATCCGCGCGGCGATGAACGAAATATTCGACTACGGCCGACCGGCGTCGATCATGCTGGTCGTCCTGATCGAACGTAGCGGACGGGAATTACCGATCCAAGCCGATATCGTCGGCACCCGTCTTAACCTGGCGGTGAGCGAACATGTTAAACTGATCGGACCCAATCCGTTACGCCTGGAACTTTGCAAAGCAAAGCCGTAAACATGCGACGCCGAGAGCGCTGGCGAAAACGGCCGTGCCGCCGCACCCCACCGGCAGACCCCTTTTTCAGGTCACGGTTGTGAATCAGCAACTCGACGAGAAGGGCCGCCTCAAGCATTTCTTGACCATAGAAAATCTCTCGCGTTCACTATTGATCAAGGTACTTGACGGCGCGGAGCGTTTCGCGCCCGTGGGAGAGCGCGCGGTCAAAAACGTACCGCTACTGCGCGGAAAGACGGTCGTCAATCTTTTCTTCGAACCCAGCACGAGAACGCGCACAACATTTGAATTGGCGGCCAAGCGGCTTTCCGCCGACATTATAAACTTGAACATCGAAGCGAGCGCCACAACTAAGGGAGAGTCTTTGTTGGACACGCTCAGAACGCTCGAAGCGATGCAGTGTGACATGTTCGTGGTTCGACACCAAAACAGCGGTGCGGCAGCTTTTATCGCCGATCAGGTAGCACCGCACATCAGCGTGATCAACGCGGGAGACGGCCGGCATGCACACCCAACGCAGGCAATGCTCGACATGTTCACGATCCGGCGGGTAAAGCAACGATTTGAAGGGCTGGTGGTCGCGATTGTCGGCGATATCGCCCATTCGCGGGTAGCAAGATCCGAGATACAGGCTTTGAACACGCTGGGCGTCAGTGAAATCCGCGTCGTCGGCCCCAAAACCTTGATACCAACACAGATCGAAGCGCTCAACACCCGGGTTTTCCATCAGATGGATGCCGGCATTGCCGGTGCGGATGTGGTGATAATGCTGCGTCTACAGCACGAACGGATGCAAAGCGCGCTGCTGCCGAGCGCCCAGGAGTACTTTCAGGCCTACGGGTTGACCGAGCGCCGGCTGAAGCTGGCCGCCCAGGATGCGATTGTCATGCATCCCGGGCCCATCAATCGAGGCGTCGAAATCGACTCCGCGGTGGCCGACGGCCCGCAATCGGCGATCCTGCATCAGGTCACCCACGGTATCGCGGTGCGCATGGCCATCATGTCAATGGTGATCGGCGCGCAGGCGATGGCGGGGGGCGGCTAAAATGGCGTTGTGCCTCCGTTCAGCCCGGATCATAGACCCGGCGACAAATACCGATAGGCGCACGAACCTGTATATCGATGGCGGGCGGATCCTGGCTATAGGCCGTCAGCCGCGAGGATTCAGCGCCGAACAATCTATCGATCTGAGCGGGCAGGTGCTGACCCCGGGCTTCGTCGAACTAAGTGCACACTTACGTGAGCCCGGTTTTGAACACAAAGCCACCATCGCAAGTGAGTGCAAAGCCGCGGCGGCCGGTGGCTTCACCACCGTCTGCTGCATGCCCGACACCATGCCGGTCGTGGACAATGCCTCGGTCGTCGAGCACATCAAACAGCGCGCCGGGCGTGCCCGTG
>DAOWDI010000254.1 GCA_030639105.1 Gammaproteobacteria bacterium
ATCGTCTCGACCGGTGCGTCGTTTGGACCCCGCCGCCGCATGGTGAGGCTCTTGACCAAAACAAATACGGCGATGATGCTGATGATCATTGAGATGCCGACAAACCAGCTCCAGAATCCATGGGTAAAATCAGCCATCTTTCGGGTTCCGTTCGTCATCGTCGGGTTCCAAGGCCATACGCGCCGCGGCAGCGAAATCCTCTTTGCGCCGCGAACTCCACGCCCACACGACGATGCCGCAAAAGAGGACAAATACGACCACGGTCCAGATTGAAAATAGGAGACTCACATCGATTACCTGCGTATCTTCACCGCGGTGCCGAGCTCCTGCAGGTAGGCGATCAGCGCATCCATTTCGGTCTTGCCGTGCAGGCTGTCCGGCGCCTCTTCGATCTCCTCGTCCGTGTAGGGGGCGCCTAGCTTACGCAATACGATCATCTTCCGTTCGATGTCGGCCGAATTCGCTGGCGTCGTTTCCAGCCACGGGTAGGATGGCATGATCGATTCCGGCACGACATCACGCGGATTGATCAAATGCACCCGGTGCCACTCGCTGCTGTAGCGTCCGCCGACCCTGTGCAGGTCCGGTCCGGTCCGTTTGGAGCCCCATAGGAACGGCCGGTCATAGACAAATTCACCCGCCAGCGAATAGTGTCCGTAGCGCTCGGTTTCCGCGCGGAACGGCCGGATCATCTGGGAGTGGCAGAGGGCGCATCCCTCACGCACATAGACGTCGCGTCCGGTCAATCGCAGCGCCGAATAGGGCTTCACTCCCACGACGGGCGTGGTCGTCGAATGCATAAAAAACAGTGGGACAACCAGCACCAGGCCGCCGATGCTGATGACCACGATGATCAGCACCATCATTAAGCCCATGTTTTTTTCAATAATTTCGTGTCTGGTCGCCATTCGAATTATCCCGCTACGGCGGGTGCCAGCACCGGCGCTTCGACGGGTTTCGCCCCGGCAACGGTGCGATAAACGTTGTAGCACATGACCAAAGTCCCGATCAGAAACAGCGCGCCGCCGAGAAAACGGATGATGTAGAACGGATGCATGGCCTGGACAGACTCGACGAAACTGTATGTCAGCGTCCCGTCCACATTAACCGCACGCCACATCAGGCCTTGCATGATCCCCGCGACCCACATTGCGCTGATATAGAATACGACGCCGATAGTTGCGATCCAGAAATGCACCTCGATGAGCTTCAAACTATACATCTTGCGTCCGTAGAGCTTCGGGATGAGGTGATAGAGGCAACCCTGGGTAATGAATACGACCCACCCTAGTGCCCCGGAATGGACGTGACCGATGGTCCAATCCGTATAATGCGATAGGGCGTTGACCGTTTTGATCGACATCATCGGCCCTTCGAAGGTCGACATGCCGTAAAACGAGATCGAAACGATCATCAGGCGTAAGACCGGGTCCGAACGCAGCTTATGCCACGCACCCGACAACGTCATGACACCGTTGATCATGCCGCCCCAGGACGGCGCGAACAGGATGATCGACATCACCATGCCCAGCGACTGCGTCCACTCCGGTAGTGCCGTGTAATGGAGGTGGTGAGGGCCGGCCCACATATAGGTGAACACCAACGCCCAGAAGTGTACGATCGAAAGCCGATAGGAATACACCGGGCGGTTGGCCTGCTTGGGAACGAAGTAATACATCATGCCGAGGAACCCGGCGGTCAGGAGAAAACCCACCGCGCTGTGCGCATACCACCATTGGACCATGGCGTCCTGCACGCCGGCATACATCGAGTAGGACTGCAGGAGCGTCACCGGCACCGCCATGCTGTTGACGATGTGCAGGACCGCGATGGTGATAACATAGGCCGCGAAAAACCAGTTGGCGACGTAGATATGCTTAACCCTGCGCCGCGCAATCGTGCCGAAGAAGACATAGGCATAGGCGATCCACACGATCGCGATCAAGATGTCGATCGGCCATTCCAACTCGGCATATTCCTTAGACGTCGTCATGCCCAGCGGTAAAGTAATGACGGCGGCAACGATGACGAGCTGCCAGCCCCAGAACGTAAAGCCGGCGAGGCGGTCATCGCACAGACGCACGTGGCACGTGCGCTGTACGACATAATACGAACAGGCAAATAAGGCGCTGGCGCCAAACGCGAAGACCACCGCATTGGTGTGCAGCGGACGCAGACGGCCAAAAGAAAGCCAGGGGATGTCAAAGTTGAGCGCGGGCCAGGCCAGTTGAGCGGCAATCAATACGCCGACGGCCATACCCACGACGCCCCACACCAGGGTCATGATCACAAATTGGCGGACGACGCGATAATTGTAGGTCCCAGTGTCGATCATGAGGTTTGATGCGTTTGGTTGAATTCTAGAAATTGGCGAATCCTACGGGTATTGAATTCTTCCTGCAAGACCGCGAGCATATTGGAGATCCGCGGATCGCGACGAACCGATCCCGCGATTTCTACCCCTAAATTAGTCTGGAGACCTGGTGTGCACGACCGCGAAGCAGCAGTGATTGACAACGTGGTGCTTGATCCGGTGAAGGGATCCGCGGCGCTCTGTTTCCATTGTGGCGCGGAGATCGCTGCCGGCACGGCATACGGGGTGAGCGTTGACGGCGAGGACAAACCGGCATGCTCGGCGCGTTGCGCCGATGTGGTCGCTGCCATCGATGCCTTGGGGCTCAATCGCTTCTATCGGCAGCGGCGGGCACAGCACCATCTCCCGGTGCAAGTCGATGACGAAATCCTCGACCACCTCGAGGCCTACGACAATGCGGATTTCCAGGCGCAATTCACTGAGCGAACCAGCGCCGGTTGCATCCGCGCGACCTTGTTGCTCGAAGGCATCACCTGCGCGGCCTGCGTGCGCCTGGTGGAGTCGCGGCTCGAGGCCATGGAAGGCATCGGATCGGTATCGCTGAATGCTTCGACACACCGGGCGGTCGTTACCTGGGAGGCGGGTCGAGCGAAACTCAGTGACATTATTCGGGCAATCTACGACCTTGGCTACGCCGCCTACCCGTTTGATGCGGCGCGGCGTCAGAAGATGTTTAGTCGGGAGCGCAAAATCCTGTTGCAGCGGCTTGCACTCGGCGTGTTGTGTGGTATGCAGATCATGATGTTGACCATCGCGCTCTATAGTGGTGAGTGGTATGGGATGTCGGCTCACATAGAGCGGTTTCTGCGCTGGATCAGCTTGATTCTGGTTGTTCCGATCATGGTCTACTGCGCGGTACCGTTTTTCCACGGTGCTTGGCGCGCGCTGGGCAACCGGCAGTTGGGGATGGACGTGCCCGTGTCGCTTGCGCTCGTGCTCGCTTTTGCCGCCAGTGCTTTGGCCACGGTGCGCGGTGCCGGAGTAGTCTATTTCGAATCCATCGCCATGTTCGTGACCTTGCTTCTCGCGAGCCGTTACTTCGAACTCGGCGCCCGCATCAAAGCCACGCGCCACCTCGATACTCTCGCGCGCGTCATACCGCAATTTGCGGCCCGGGTTGATGGTGCCGGTGCGATAGAAATGCTGCCGGTAACCGGCTTAGCAGTTGACGACATCGTGCTGGTCAAAGCGGGAGAAGTTATCCCCATCGACGGCGTCATCGTCGCCGGCAGCACTACCGTCGATGAGGCCGTACTGAGCGGCGAAAGCCGGCCGTTGACGAAGCGTTACGATGCCCCCGTGCTCGGCGGTAGCATTAATATCAGTTCGCCCATCCAGGTTCGCGTTTCGCGAACGGGAGACGATTCATTCGTCTCCAAAATCAGCCGTTTGGCCCAAAACGCACAATCCTTCAAGCCGCACCTCACGATCCTTGCCAACCGGATCGCGAGTTGGTTCATCGCCGGCGTTCTGCTGATCGCGGCGTCCGTTGCCGTCTATTGGTGGATGGTCGAGCCGTCGCGCGTGATAGCGACGACGATCGCGGTGCTGGTTATTTCATGTCCTTGCGCACTGGCCCTGGCGACGCCGGTGGCGATCACGGCCGCAAGCGGCGCCATGATGCGCAATGGCGCCGCGACGATCAATCCCGGCGTTATCGAAACCCTGGCTGGTGCGACGACCTTTATATTCGACAAGACGGGGACGCTGACGACCGGTGAATTGATGCTGTCGCAGCTCGTTTGTGCTGGGCGGCTCGAACGTGAGCGGGTGGTCCAGATCATCGCGGCACTCAGTGCGCACTCCGAGCACAGCATCGGACGCGCGCTACGGCGCGCGTACCGTCCGGAGGTGGGAGCCCGCGAAGTCGAAAATATCCCCGGTCAGGGGATAACGGGCGTGGTTCGTGGTGAACGATTCTGGTTTGGCTCGGCGCGTTTCATTACCGAGCATACCGGCGTCCGGGTGCCGGTCGGCGGCGGCGAACTGGCGGCGGCCGACAAAACCGCGTTCCTCGCCAAACGTGGAGAGTTAATCGCGATATTGCAATTTCGCGATGAAGTCCAACGGGGCGCGCACAAATTGCTGGACGAACTGCGTTCACAAAGGGTGCGCGTGGCCATGATCTCCGGCGACCGTGTCGAGGTTGCACGATCGATCGCGGCCGAACTCGGGATCACCGATATCCGTGCCGGCATGTGTCCGGAGGAGAAACTTGCCGAACTCGACCGGCGCCAACAACGCGGCGAGGTTGGTGTTGTCATCGGCGATGGCGTCAACGATGCCCCGATGTTGGCACGGGGTTATGTCTCGGTCGCGGTGGGCAGCGCCTGTGATCTGGCTAAAAACCAGGCGGATTTGATCCTGCTTAAGGATAATCTGTCCTCGCTCGAAGCCGCGTATCGAATAAGCCGTAAGACGATCCGCATCATCCGTCAAAATATAGCCGATCGCCCAGGCTATATTTTGACGGATGATGCGTATCGAATAAGCCGTAAGACGATCCGCATCATCCGTCAAAATATAGCCTGGGCGATCGGCTATAACGCCTGTGCCCTACCGCTGGCGATAGCCGGCGTCGTGCCGCCCTCGGTCGCCGCCCTCGGCATGTCGCTGAGTTCGCTGTTGGTGGTGGCGAACGCAGCGCGTATCAATCGCTGACGATGAACATACTCTACCTGCTCATCCCGATCACGCTGATCTTCGTCGTAGTCATGGCGGTGGCGGTAATATGGGCGATATCGTCCGGTCAGTACGACGACCTCGAACGGGACGCCGAAGACGTTTTGCTGGATGACGATGAGCCTTATTAACCGATCCACCAATTTGCGTCTTAGGAGAGCCAATGCGTGCGCCGTATTGACCATGGCGCTCGTGTTCTTGTCTATGGCGGTTGCCACCGAGGACATGATTGCTGATGCGATCGAGATCGTCCGTACCGGCATCGCACACGATGCGCTGTACGCCCTGGATATGAACGGTGAGAAGGGGCTGGCCGTTGGTAACTTTGGCCTGATGCTGGAGACCACCGATGCCGGTGCCACGTGGACTGTCACCGAGCCGGTAACGGAGCAGGCGCTACTCGGGATCGCGACTACCGGCGACCGTCAGATCGTGGTGGGACAGGGCGGCACGGTGTTGACGCGTGCCGGCGGCGGCGCATGGGAACAACTCAACAACGACCCCGGTCCGCGCCTATTTAATGTCGGTATGCACGAGAGTGGCCTGGTGGTTGCCGTTGGCGAATTTGGCGCCATCGTGCGTTCGCACGACTTCGGGGCGAGTTGGGAGACGATCACGCTCGATTGGGCACAGTACAACGACGAGGGCTATGAGGCGCATCTTTATGATGTCGTCATCAAGGACGAAGAAACTGTCGTCCTAGCCGGAGAGTTTGGCCTCATCCTGTGGTCCGAAGACGGTGGCGACACCTTCACCGTGCGGCATACCGGCGATGAGTCGATATTCGATATCGAACTCGACGCCAAGGGTGGCGGTACGGGCTGGGCCGTGGGTCAGAACGGCATGATCCTGCGCAGCCAGGATGCCGGCCAGACCTGGCAGCGTATAGACGCCGGCAGCGCGGCCAACCTGCTCGGGGTCTGGTCGGGCCAGGGTGAGGTCGTGATCGTCGGGATCCGCGAATTGCTGCGCTCCAGCGATGATGGCAAGACCTGGCGCCACACCGACGACATCAAGATCATCCGCACCTGGTATCAGGGCATCGATGCCGGGGTGGCCGAGATCGAAGCGTCGAATAGATCCCTGCATTCCCGGACAGTGTACGTCGCGGGCGACAGCGCCACGCTATCGAGGATCTTGGAATAAGCTGTTATAGATATATCGCAAATACCTATGTGGTATATATACAACGATAAACTTGGTGGCAATCAGGACCAACGGAAAAAAATAAAAAATACGCTGCGTTCACTTTGGATCCGATATACTGAATGCTATTGATACTTTGCTTTTCAGGGGCTTGCGAGAGGCGGTTGTGACGATGATGCAACATTGAGGGGCAGATTGTACCCGTCTGGGTGATAAAAATACTACAGTACGATCAAAGAGGAGGGCGGGAGTGAACAGAACCAGGCGCGCAAGCATTTTCACCGGCGTGGGAATGTCGTTCATTTTAACCGTGCCAGGTCCCGCACTGGCCATCGATTGGAACTTCACCGGCTTCGTGCGCCAGGAGATCGCGGTGTCGATCACCAATGACGAGAACCAGTTCAACGCATCGACAAAGCCGAATATCACCAAGGCGGTGCCGACCCAGACCTTCGGCGCGTACAATCCCGGCGCCACAACGACATCAACCGTCGGCAATGCCGCCTTGGGCTTTGATCCGACCCGGGCCGCGAACGAACTCGGTATCTTTAACAGCCCCGCGTTTGCCCCGATTGGTCCCGGGGGTGCCCTCATGCCGGTACAAAGTGGCGCGCCCGCGACCTGTAACTTCTTCGCCGGCACCAACGCCTTCGGCTTTACCGAGAACCCCGACACCCTCACCAACTTCATTACGGCCATCGGCGGCGGCAGCCCCTGCGGACCGCCGGGTGGCATCACCACCGCCGGGGGTGCGGACTTTGCGGATGACGGCAACAACTTTAATCTGTTCAACACACGCGCCGAGTTCGATATTCAGGCGAACAACATCACCAAGCGCATCGATGCGTTCGCGAAACTGCGCGTCTACTTCGACGGCACCAGCAACTTCAATGACCAGCTCGTCGGCGATCATTTTAATGAGCAGTTCTACGGCAACCGCGGCAACCTGCTGGAGGTCAATTCCAACGATATCCTCATCGACATCCCGGCGCTGTATTTCGACTATAACAAGGGTCCGCTGTGGATCCGCGTTGGACAGCAGCAGATCGCCTGGGGCGAGGCGCTGTTCTTCCGTGTCTTTGATGTCGCCAATGGTCTCGACTTGCGCCGTCATTTCTTTCTCGATGTGGCCGGCGAAGAATTTGCCGACGAACGGATCGCGAGCCCCGGTATCCGGGTCAGTTATACGTTTAGCAATGGTATCGAATTCGATGGCTTCGTGCAGATGTTCAGCCCGACCCTGTTGCCGTCGCAGAATGGCCCCTTCAACATCGTGACCCAGGCCTTCCACTGGGATAACGAGATGGAACTCGATGAGGCTCAGAATACGCTCAATTACGGCCTGCGCGCGCTCTGGCCTATCACCGACAACCTGACCGTGAAGGCGATGGCCGTGAACCGGCGCAACCCCAATGGGGTCGTGCGTTGGCACGATGCCCCCGCCACCCTCCCCGGCGGTCGCCCGAACCCATTCTGTTCGGGTCGAACGTTGGCCCAAAGGGTTTCTGATTTAGGCCAGAGTGCCTTCATTCCCACCGTCACGCCCATTGGGGCGGATTTCTCGGCGCTGTTCGGCTCCCCATTCGGTGGGCTTATGGGCTTGAGCGCCGCTGACATCGCGATCCTGGACACGCCGACCGGCGGCCTCGCGCGAACCAAGTATACGGAAAACGGTTGCGGTTCGTTCTTCGCGCCAAATGCTCTTGGTGTCGAATCGGCGCAGACCTGGTTCCAGCAATCGGCGGACTCGCGCTTCGATCCGGTAGCGCTCACGGCCGCGGGCATCGATCTGGCGCAGGTTTCGCGCATCGAAGTACGCCAGGGTTTCGGTCTCCCGAGCGAGGCCAGCGCCGCGGCGATCGCGCGCTTCGGCTCGGAAAGGGCGGCCGGCGTTAATACACTGGATACGTTTTTCACCAACTTCGGCCCGCTGTCCAGTTGGATAACGCGTGAATTTAAACGCGAATCCATCTTCGGCTTTGGTGGCAACTACATCTTCAACATGGATGAGAAGACGAGTTTCTTCGACCAACTCGTACTGCGCGGTGAGATGAGCTATACGCCCAACAAGCGGTTCACCAATACGCAACTGTCGGCCGACTGGATCGAAGAGGATGAGTGGACCGCCTCGATCGTGGCGGAGAAGTACCACCGCTGGAGCGAAGCCATACCGGCGGTATTCCTGCTCGCGCAATGGATGTTCAAGTCCGAGTCCGACCTGTTCGGCCGCCACCTGAGCCTTAACGAGACCAATCCCAGCACCGACCTGACTTGCGGCGCCAAGTGCAGCCACAACCACCCGGAGGGATCGGATTCCTTCAACGCCGTCGTATTTTCCTTCCAGCAGCCCTTCCCGAACCTGGTGTGGCGCCTCGATAGTACTATCCTGATCGACGTTGAGGGTGGCTGGTTTTTCCAGCCGGGTGTGCGTTATCGTCCGAGCTCACACTTCCAGTTCGATATCTATGCGAATATCGCTCAGGCCGGCGGCAACAAAGGTGACGATATCATCGAGACCTTCGATTTCGCGGATGAAGTCTTCGTTCGCGCGACATACTTTTTCTAGGTCCCGCAAGATGGGGTCTGATACCCCTTATCCAATCTCAAGACTTGCCGATGCGGGTGGCATTAGCCGATAAAGCACAGCCGGTAGACAATTGAGGAAACCGATTATGCGAATTAGGAAATATGATCGCGGCTACAGCCGGCGCCGTTTTCTCGAGCTGACCGCCAAGGGCATGCTCGGCGCTGGCGTACTGTCGCCGGTATGGGACGCCGTTGCGGCAAATGGCGGCTTCGAGGCCAGTTACCCGGATGAATTGCTGTCGATAGAGGAATACACAAAAGGGTCGATGAAACCCGGTGACACGATCGATGCTGATAATGTCGATGTGGTGCAGGATCTGCTGGATCCGATCCGCTTCACCCAGATAAAGCAAATGGGGCGCAAGCTCGAACTGGTCCCCGCGGTCACCGACATGACGCGCTTGAGCCCGGTCGATTATATTGAAGCGTCCTTGCGCAACCGCGGGCGGGCGGCATTCGATGCGAAGGGCAACGTCGTCACCGACGAAGGGAAGCCGTGGATCGGCGGGCTGCCGTTTTTGGAGCCAAAAGACGGACTCGAAGTTTTTGTTGCGATAACGCTTTCCTGGGGCCGGCACGATGTGTCGTTCTATCCGGTCAAGGACTACGCGCTCAACCCGGACGGGACCCAAGCGTACTACTACGAGGTCGTTTGGGTTGAGTTTCACCCGGTCGGGCGGGTGACCATCGATCCCAAGCCGTACTGGCCAGGACACGAAGACTGGCTGCGCTACCAGTCGGTGCTCTTCACATTTCCCAACGACGCCAAAGGTACCTCGTTCCTCAGTTCCTGGTACTACGACCAGTCGAAGTTTCCCAAGCTGCAGGGCTACCTGCCGCAGTTCAAGCGCGTGCGTAGATTTCCCGCGAGCCAGCGATTCGAACCCTTGATCGCCGGATCGACGCTCTACCTTTCGGATGCCTGGGCGGCGGGCGATCCCTACCTGACGTGGGGCAATTATAAAGTCATCGGACGCGGGCCGTTTCTGGCCGGCCTATCGGAGAACTGGCACAGTGAGGATGAGAACTGGGAAGGCGGTGTCCATGGCGGACCGAAAGGGATCACGTTCTGGGATACGAAAGTCGAGTTGATTCCCGAGGTGATCGTCGTCGAAGCCGAGCCGACGTCGTATCCTCGGGCGCCGATCAGCAAGAAGCGTGTCTGGTTCGATGCCCGTACGCTGCTCCCGGTGAATATGGTGAGCTACGATCGGCGCGGCGAACCCTTCAAGTCGTTCGATGGCACCTATTCATTGTATGAGAATGGGTCGCAATCGGTCGCGGATGGCAGCCGGCCCTACTGGTCTTGGTGCAACGTCCATGCGCACAACGTGCAAAGCAACCGCATGACCCGTCTGGTGCAGGTGAAAAACCTGCACGGCCATGAGATGAGCGTCAATGATCTCAGCGTCTACGAAGATTATCTGACGGTGCAGGCCCTACGGCGGATGGGTACATAGCAGCGGCCTCAAACTTCGTGGCCTTGCTATGTTTGCCGGGGACGCTTCATCTTGCCATCTTCGCAAAATGAGGTGCGCAGGATCCCCACGGGACTTTTACGGGAAGTTTGAATTTCCAGGCATAAATTGCCATATGCATGGCTACGTAATGAAAAAAAATAAATCGATAAAAGTCAGTAACCACGGGGGTAGCGGCCAATCCACCGGGGTTTTAGGAGTGGCATGTAGCGGAAGATAGGTTGGGCTCAGACGGGAGGTCCAATACGGTGATGTTTGCAGCATCAACCGATTCATATAAGCGAAGAGCGAAATTAAACCGGGCCGTATTGGAAGTCTGAGGGGTCCATACTACCGTTTGAGGATGAGCGACAACAAAACGCTATCCGAGGGAAGGGACCCTACTTTGTTCACGCTAACCCAAC
>DAOWDI010000026.1 GCA_030639105.1 Gammaproteobacteria bacterium
AGGGCTGTTCCTTATCGGCGTCGACCATGGCCGACGCCTTATACCAACGGACTCGGTCGTATCACTGCGTATGGATCAACTACGCCACCAATCGGCACCGAGTATACGCATGGTCGTACATGACATTCTGGAGCACTACTAGGACATGGTCGAGAGCGGGTTATGCTGACTAGACTTCGAGGTGGGCGGGTCTACGACCCGGCGAACGGCATCGATGGGCAATGCCGCGATATCTTCTTGCAAGACGTACACATCGTCGAACATCCTGAAAATATCGGCGAGGTCGATGAAACGATCGACCTCGATGGCTGCGTGGTCATGGCCGGCGGTGTCGATATACACACGCATATCGGCGGTGGCAAGGTCAACATTTCACGTATGTTGCTGCCCGAAGATCACCAGCGCGATCTGATCGCACGTGGCCGGCATCCCCGCATGGGTTGTGGGCATGCCGCACCGTCGACCCTCACGGCCGGTTATCGCTATGCCGAAATGGGCTACACGGCGTGTTTCGAACCCGCGATGCTACCGGCGAATGCGCGTCAGGCGCACATGGAGATGGCCGATACACCGATCGTCGATAAGGGCGCATACGCGCTGCTCGGCAACGACGACTTCCTGTTGCGCCTACTGACCAAAAAGGTCGACCAGGCGCTCATCACCGACTACATCGCATGGACCTTGAAGGCGACCCAGGCGCTGGCGATAAAGGTCGTCAATCCCGGCGGCGTCAATGCCTTCAAGTTCAATCAACGTAAACTCGACCTCGATGAACAAAATGAAGGCTACGGCGTTACCCCGAGGCAGATACTGAAGGCACTTGCGGGGGGGATACAAGAACTCGGTCTCACCCACCCGCTGCACATCCATGGCTGCAACCTGGGCGTACCCGGAAACATGCATACCACGCTCGCTACGATGGCGGCACTCGAGGGTGTTCCGGCCCACTTTACCCACACTCAATTTCACAGCTACGGTACCGAAGGCGATCACCAGTTCTCATCCGGGGCCGCGGCCATCGCCGAACTCGTGAACGCCAACGCGAACATTTCCATGGATGTCGGCCAGGTCATGTTTGGTCAAACTGTCACTGAGTCAGGCGACAGCATGCGCCAATTCGCGGGCAGTGTGTTTGCCAATCCCAACAAATGGGTGGCCATGGATATCGAATGCGATTCGGGCTGCGGCATCGTCCCCTTCCGCTACCGGGACAAGAGCTTTGTCCACGCGCTACAGTGGGCAATCGGCTTGGAACTATTTCTACTGGTAGAGGATCCCTGGCGGATCTTCCTGACTACCGACCATCCAAACGGTGCGCCATTTACCAGCTACCCCCACTTGATCAGGTTATTGATGGACCGCAGTTTCCGTAACGATATGCTCGCGACCATCAACAAAGAGGCGGCCGCGGCGAGCCACCTCGCGGCACTCGAGCGCGAATACAGTTTGTATGAAATCGCCATCATGACGCGCGCGGGACCGGCAAGATCCCTCGGGTTAAAGAATAAAGGGCACCTCGGGCCAGGAGCCGATGCGGATGTGGCCATCTACCGCGAGCATGCAAATCGCGAACGTATGTTCGCAACCCCCGCCTATGTCTTTAAGGGCGGCCAACTCATCGTTCGCCAAGGCAAGGTCTGCGATGACAGTCCAATCGGAACGACGCATGTAGTGCGGGCCGACTTCGATATGGGTATCGAGGGTAAGCTCGACCAGTATTTCGACCGCTACATGACGATGAAAAAGGACCGGATGATAGTGGGGGACGACGAGATCCGCGATGAGGGGAGAGGGCGGATCGCCGTGCAGCGCGTACGCCGAAAATCATGAAGATCAACGGCGTCGCCATCGAGAACACGTTTGCCGAGGCATTTCCCATGAAGGCCGCCCGGATCATCGTTACCGCGGCGAACGATACGTGGGCCGACCACGCGGGCCAAGCCATGACGGGATTCGCAACGTCCGTTATCGCATGTGGTTGCGAAGCGGGTATCGAACGGGTGCTCAAACCCAGTGAGACACCCGATGGGCGTCCTGGGGTCTCCGTACTGTTGTTTACGATGAGCAAAAAGGAACTCATCAAGCAGATACAGAACCGGGTCGGACAATGCGTGCTCACCTGCCCAACCACGGCATGCTATTCCGGCCTCGAAGAGGGCGACCCGATCGCGCTCGGAAAAAATCTGCGGTTTTTTGGTGATGGCTATCAGATCTCAAAGAAGTTCGGGCGCACGCGCTACTGGCGCGTACCGGTGATGGATGGGGAGTTTGTCTGCGAGGAGCAAACTCGCATGGTCAAGGCGATTGGCGGCGGCAATTTCCTCATCTTGGCTGAGACCCAAGACCAGGCGCTAGCGGCGAGCGAACGCGCGATTAAGGCCATGCGGCGGATCCCCAATGTGATCATGCCGTTTCCCGGCGGGGTCGTGCGCTCGGGTTCGAAGGTCGGCTCCAAATATGACACCCTACCCGCCTCGACCAACCACCGCTTCTGTCCCACTTTGAAAGGTCTGGTCGATACAGCATTGCCGGATGTCGTGGGTGCGGTGCTTGAAATAGTAATAGACGGTCTCGATACCGATTCGATCGATGCCGCGACAAAGGTCGGCATCAAAGCCGCATGCGCGATGGGACGCAAGCGGGGCATCGTCGGCATCACCGCGGGTAACTATGGCGGTGATCTGGGACCCTATCATTTTAAGTTGCGGGAGATCTTGAAATGAACGGGGTCGAACTGCGACTCATGGATAAGCCGGAATTCGATCTGGATATCAGTGATCTTATTCCCGAGAAAATTGCTGGTAAATCCCTCGATACGATCAAGCGAATTCGTCTCTCGCACGGTAACCGGCGCATTGCCTTGGGCGATCTGTTCGAGCTAAATGAAATACCGGACGAGACGATCATGTTCAACGGCGCCACCCGTAAGCTGCGGCGTATTGGCCGCGGGATGACCTCGGGCACGATCGAGGTCCGCGGTAATGCGGGCGACGAATTGGGCTCGCTAATGAGTGGCGGCACCATCAAAGTTCGCGGAAGTGCCGGCGACTACGTTGGCGGCAGCATGCACGGCGGTGCGATTGAGATCAGCGGGAGCACGGGAGACTTCACCGGCGGCGCGTTGCCCAGTTCACCGCTCGGTATGCGCAATGGGCTCATTCGCGTGGGCAAAGATGTGGGTGGACGCACCGGCGATCGGATGCGCCGGGGCCTGATTATCGTCAACGGCGATGCCGGGGGCTATTGCGGGACCAATATGGTTGCAGGAACGATCATCGTCGCCGGCCGATCGGCGCCCGGTATTGGACTGGGCATGCGCCGGGGCACGATCGTGGCGCTTCAAGCGCCGTCTGAGCTACCCGCCACTTTCAATGATTGCGGCACCTATTCGCTGGCGATCCTCGCGGTACTCTCAGCTTACGTCCGGTCGATCGACCGTCGTGCTTTTTCACGTCTGCGTGCAATGAGTGAGGTGCGCCGTTTTACCGGGGATATCGGCTGTAACGGACAAGGCGAGATCTTGACGGCCTGCCAGACGTAGGCATTCTATCTATGAACCGAAGGTTCGCCGGGTAATGAGCAGCTGTTCACGCACGGTCTATTTTGCACCAAATTAAGTTTTTAGCGAGATATCATGTCAAAGCAAACCCAATTGTCAAAAATACGCGTCGGGGATAGTCAGCATACAGGGGAACATGCTCACCAGGGGCGGATTGAGCCTCGCGTCCGTGGGGTCGATCAGGACGCACTGGCGGAGATCCGCCGCCTCATCGGTGAAAGACCCCATGAACGTCGTCGCATGGTCGATTACCTGCACATCGTGCAGGATGAATGCGGCAGTTTATCGCATCGGCATCTGGCGGCGCTGGCCCGGGAAATGAACCTGTCGCAAGCCCAGGTTCACGAGGTCGCTTCCTTTTACTCCCAGTTCATTATTGTTGCCGATGGTGAAAAGGCGGCGCCGGTCATTGTGCGCGTATGCGACAGTCTCGCCTGTTCCATGTACGGCGCACAGGAATTGTTGGACAGCTGTAAGCAACATTTCGGCGAGGGCGTCGATGTGGTTCACGCAGCGTGCATGGGACGTTGTGATTGCGCTCCCATAGCATCCGCGAACAAACGCCATATTGACCATGCATCGGTTGATAAGATTGATAAGGTAATCAAAGCGGGAGAACTGGACCCCATTGTCCCTGACTACAAAAACTTCGACGACTATGTTGCCGAGGGTGGCTACAAACTACTGCGGGCCTGTTTAGCCGGTGAATACGAACGCCAGCAGATCATTGACCTGCTTTCGGACTCGAGTCTGCGCGGCCTTGGTGGCGCGGGTTATCCTACCGGACGCAAGTGGAACACCGTTCTCAAATTGCCCAAGCCAAAGATTATCGCGATAAATTTCGATGAAAGTGAGATGGGGACTTATAAGGATCGCTATTTCGTCGAGCGAGATCCGCATCGCCTGTTAGAAGGCATATTGGTCGCGGCCTGGACCTGCGAAACCTATCAAGGCTATATCTATCTTCGTGATGAGTACCACTACATTCGTGAGATACTGGAAAACGAGATCCAACGACTGGATACGGCGGGACTGACTGAACATTGCCGCCTGTTCATGTCCCGGGGTGCTGGCGCCTATATCTGCGGCGAGCGCTCCGCGATGCTGGAATCCATCGAAGGAAAACGCGGCTATCCCAGGCTGAAGGATCCGCGCACCACGGTCGTCGGTCTATTTGGCATACCCACGCTGATCAATAATGCGGAAACACTTTTTTGGGTGCGCGATATCGTTGAAAAGGGGCCGCAATGGTTTAGCAGCCAAGGCCGCAATGAGCGCCCGTGCCCGCGAGCATTTTCCGTGTCGGGCCGGATCAATAACCCGGGGGTAAAACTGACGGCGGCGGGGATCACGATGAACCAACTGCTGGAAGAACATTGCGGTGGCATGGCCGCTGGTCATACCTTCAAAGGGTACTGCCTTGGCGGTTCGTCCGGCGGCATATTGCCGGCATCGATGGCGGACATCCCATTGGACTTCGACACCATGGAGGAGTACGGCTGTTCGATAGGGTCGGCGGCAATTACCGTGTTCTCCGATAAGGATCAAATCCGGGATATCGTGCAAAATCTTCTGTTGTTTTTCGAAGACGAATCCTGTGGTCAGTGCACGCCTTGCCGGGTTGGCACGGAGAAAGCCGTCAAGCTTGTACAACACGATACCTGGGATGAAGCCCTGCTGAACGATCTATGTGAAGTCCTGGACGTCGCCTCTATCTGCGGACTCGGGCAGTCGGTGCCGGCACCGGTTCGCTCGGCGCTTACCTATTTTCGGGACGAACTCGGTTTGGCTGCAATCGAGTGATCGCGGTTCGGGTAGTAGATTTAAAGACGGTGACGCCCAATTGGTATGAAGGTAGCAGATAAATGAACGATAGCATTCAGAGAAAAGATGTCCATTTCACGCTCGATGGCGAGGAGGCTGTTGCATCGCCGTATGAAACGATCTGGCAAGTGGCGAAGCGTCATGACAAGACTGTCCCCCATCTTTGCCTTAGAGATTCCACTGGTTATCGGCCCGACGGTAATTGCCGTGCTTGCATGGTGGAGATCGACGGCTGGCTCGAGATCTCGTGCCGCGCGATACCGCGCGAGGGGATGAAGGTGCTTATCGATTCGCCGGCGGCGCGCAAAGCACGCGAGTCGGTCTTCGAATTATTGGTCGCCGATCAGCCGCCACGCGAGCGAGCCCACGATCAGGATTCACAGTTCTGGTATTGGGCGGAAAAAGTGGGCGTAACCAGCAGCCGCTATCCCCCGCGCGATACGCCTAAACTCGATGGCAGCAACCCCGGCATTGCGGTAAACCTGGATGCCTGCATTCATTGTAACCTGTGCATTGTAGGTTGTAGCGAGATCCAGGGCCATGATGTTATCGGCATGCACGGGCGCGGTGTGAGGATGAAGATCGGCTTTGATTTCGATGTTCCAATGGGCGAAAGCACCTGTGTCTCCTGCGGCGAATGCGTGCATGCCTGCCCGACGGGCGCGCTCATGCCGGCCAATTTACTCAACGAAGAGCAGGTGCTTGTACAACGGCCCGACAGCAAGGTTGATAGTGTTTGTCCCTACTGCGGCGTGGGTTGCCAGATCACCTACAACGTCAAAGACAACCAGATCATATCCGTTGACGGCCAGGATGGCCCCGCCAATAACAATCGGCTTTGCGTTAAGGGTCGTTTCGGATTCGATTATGTCAAGCATCCGCATCGTTTGACCAAACCGCTGATCCGTCGTGACGATGCCCCCGAAAAGGTCGCGGATCTGGAGATTGACCCGGCAAATCCATTGACCCATTTCCGTGAAGCCAGCTGGGAAGAAGCACTGGAGGTGACGGCGGCGGGATTGAAAAAAATACTCGAACGCGACGGCAGTTCGGCGCTGGCTGGATTCGGCTCCGCCAAGTGCTCCAACGAAGAGGCCTATCTGTTTCAAAAACTCGTTCGAACCGGATTCGGCACGAACAACGTCGACCACTGTACGCGGCTTTGTCATGCCTCCTCCGTAGCGGCGCTACTTGAAGGTATCGGATCCGCGGCGGTATCGGCGCCGTTTAACGCCGCCCTGGATGCCGATGTGATCATCGTTACCGGCGCCAACCCGGTAGAGAATCATCCCGTTGCCGCGACCTATCTCCGTAATGCCGCGGATTTCGGCGCAAACTTGATCGTAATGGATCCGCGCCGTAACGAATTATCCAAACATGCAACACACTTTTTGCAATTCACGCCAGGTGCCGATGTGGCATTGCTGAACGGCATGCTGTACACGATCATTCGTGAGGGACTGTATGACAGAGATTTTATTGAACGTTACACGGAAGGTTTCGAGGTCCTGAAGGTACACATAGCAGACTATTCGCCCGAGGAGATGGCGCCGATCTGTGGCATCGATGCGCTCACGATCCGAACCGTCGCCCGTCAATATGCCGCTGCGCGGCGCTCCATCATTTTCTGGGGTATGGGGATCTCCCAGTCGATACATGGCACCGATAATTCGCGCTGCCTGATCGCG
>DAOWDI010000092.1 GCA_030639105.1 Gammaproteobacteria bacterium
GTCCTTCATACCCGCGAGATGCTGAATCGCACCCGATATACCGATCGCGATATATAACTGAGGTGCGACAACTTTGCCGGTTTGACCAACCTGATAGTCGTTGGGGACGTAACCGGCGTCAACCGCCGCCCTCGACGCACCAACGGCAGCCCCAAGCTTGTCGGCCAACTCTTCGATGATCGCGAAATTCTCGGCGCCCCCTACACCACGCCCGCCGGACACGATAATATCCGCGGCCACAAGTTCGGGACGATCAGATTTAGTCAGGTCTTCGCCGACAAATTGCGCTAGACCACTATCGCTTTGGCCACCGATATTTTCGATGGTCGCACTACCGCCGTCCGCGGCGACCGGATCGAACGCCGTGGTGCGCACCGTAATCACCTTCTTCGCATCCATTGACTCCACGGTCGCGATGAGATTGCCGGCATATATCGGCCGTTTGAATGTTGTCTCTGACTCTACCGCGATAATGTCGGAAATCTGCGCGACGTCCATCAACGCGGCGGCGCGCGGCATAATATTCTTACCGTCGGTCGTCGCCGCACCGAGGATGTGACTGTAGGATCCCGAGAGCTCGGCGATCAATGGTGCGATATTTTCGGCGAGTGCGTTGTCGTAGTGCGCGGCATCGGCGAGCAAAACTTTGCCGATGCCCCTAACTTTTGCCGACGCCTCGGCTGCACCGCCGCAGGCTGATCCCGCCACCAGGATATCAACGGTATCTGAAATCTCCACAGCTGCCGCGACTGCATTGAGCGTTGCAGGATTCAGCGATGCATTATCGTGTGCCGCGAGGACGAGTACGGCCACTATGAGATCACCTTTGCTTCATTACGGAGTTTATCGACAAGTTCGTCGACGTCCGCCACTTTGGTACCGCCATCGCGCACCGGTGGTTCCTCGACTTTTATCAGTTTCAAACGGGGTGCGACATCGACACCAAGATCGGCCGGTGCAATTGTATCGAGCGGCTTCTTTTTTGCTTTCATGATATTCGGAAGCTTGACGTAGCGCGGTTCGTTCAAACGCAGGTCCGCGGTCACCACCGCCGGCAATTTCAAGGAAACCACCTGCGTGCCACCATCAATTTCGCGATTCACCTTGATCGAATCGCCCTCAAAGTCGACATCGCAGGCGAAGGTTCCTTGTCCCCATCCCAATAGTGCGGCCAGCATTTGGCCAGTCTGGTTCGAATCGTCATCGATCGCCTGTTTACCGAGGATCACGAGACCGGGTTGTTCGTTATCGACCAGGGCTTTCAACAATTTTGCGACCGCAAGTGGTTGAGCCTCATCCTCGGTTTGAACCAGGATACCGCGATCGGCGCCCATTGCCATTGCCGTGCGCAGTGTTTCCTGGCACTGCTTCGGGCCAATGGATACAGCGACGATTTCCTCCGCCCTACCCGCCTGTTGAATGCGGATCGCTTCCTCTACCGCGATTTCGTCGAAGGGGTTCATCGACATTTTGACATTGGCCAAATCAACACCGCTGCCGTCTACTTTCGGTCTGGCTTTGACGTTGTAGTCAATGGTGCGTTTCACCGCCACCAAGATCTTCATGAATGCCTCCAGCCCTATCCACTTTCGCAGCGCCAAGGGTCGTAATTATTCGACATCAACGTCGTTTGACCGTGCCTTTAGCGCCGCGGCTCACAGCCACACCACCGCATACGGTATTCGATTGGAACCTCGATCGGAATTGTCTGCCGCAAAAGTACGCCCGGCAAATTTGCCTGACACCTGGGCCCGATAGCATTCGCGCCGTCGATACGGCATCCCCCGCAAGGCGCTCCGATAAGCCACATCAGTGCCGTTTTTGCCACGCTGCCACTCTAGCAACGCTCCCATAGCGGAATTCGGGTTCCGACGGGCCTTGTGCGGACACCGAATACTACCAACAAACCACAGTGCGCAAAAGGCGCTATGGAAGCACTGGAAACCATAAAACCTATCGTATTGCAATAAGGCATCAACTTCATTTGCCCGATCGCACTTTTCGTGATCGGCAGATGGGCCGCAAGCGACGACTACCGGCCGGCCCACTTCGCGACCCACAAAGCATCAAGAAAGCGCTTTGACGCCGAGGGTATCAATATTCCTTCCCCGCGGACCGACATGTGCCCGCGCCAAGTGGCGCTGCGTAGGCGCTCTTCGATTGCGCCTCCCGCACGAATATGCTTGAATGCGGCCGCATACTCGATGTGCCTCGGGAGTCGCATTTGCGTTTGCAGTCGAGCCGCGGCCTGTTTGGATGCCCGATCCGGGAATAGGAGATACGTCGGGCCATTTTCAATCCAGGCACAAGCACCGACTCGGTGACTCGAGTGATACGTTCCGAATCAAGCAATTCAAATAATGAGTCAAAGCATGAACATTTACATCGGTAACCTGCCTTACAGCGTGCAGGACGAAGAACTACGGGAAGCTTTCGAGGATTTCGGTGAGGTCCTGTCAGCCGAGGTCATTTTTGATCGGCGGACGCAGCGATCGCGCGGATACGGTTTTGTAGAAATGCAAAACGACGACGACGGCCACGATGCGATCGCGGCACTCAATGGCAGTGATTTCCAGGGCCGTGAGCTGCGGGTCGATGAATCCAAACCGAAGGATGAGAAACGGTTCTCGCGTCCCCGCGGTGATCAACATCAACGCAACGATAAGCCCGATGATTCGAATCAAGTCCAGACAGAAGACAGCGGGAAGGGACTAGTCGGCTTCATCAAACGTATTTTCAGTTGAACGCTTAGGGTCCCGCCGCCGCTGGAACTGCCCGTCGTTGCACAGACCGCATGGCAAGCATCTCTGGCCATGCTCGACAAAAAAAGTGCGTAGTGGCTTTCTCGAGCGCATCGAGCTTAAATGAAAATGGCGGGACCCGGACGCTCGCGCAAGGTGCAAGGCTCGATACCCTGCTGAAAGTGCACGGCCGATACCAGTGATTTCACCTCGGCAATCGAGGCGCTGAGTATCGCTCAGAAGGCATGCGCAGAGGGAGTGACAGCGCGCGCGAAGCACCGCCGGAGCCCTTCCGCTGAGGAAAAACTCCTAGCCGCGACCTGCCCGATCATTGGTCTAGCTCGACAATGAAGACTACAGCTGGGTCGGCGCATGTCGGTACGCGGTTGCCCAGACACATCCATCCGCCCATCCAGCTTAGCGGGTCGAATCCGTTGGTGTAGGCACTTTCGTTAAGATTTGTATCATTGCCGGGCGCATGCGCAGCCTCGTCCCTTTTTGTTATGTAGTATTCGGTCATCGACAAACCCACCGCCGGTGATTGATATTTTTCAATCTGACACATTTAAACCGGTGATCGCAGCATACCGGACGTGCTACGGTAAAGTCGTAACGCGCCCCACGGAATCTATAGCGGTTGGCCTCGCGCCGATAAGCTGACTGAGGATGCAACGCAAAACCAAGCGAGATCAATAATATGTTGCTAAACATCGACCGGGGCTCTGATCACCCGGAGACCCTTAATACCGTGACAAACGTCTACGAGCGCCTGGTATTGGACCATCTGGTCAAAGTTGGCGGCGAACTCTCCGCCGAAGCCCAGGCCGATGCGGCGTGCATAGCACTAAACAAACTGCCGTCGAAATACGTTCGCCACGCCGTCGACTGGATGTTTTTCATTAGTGAACCCGAACGTAAACGCATCGATCGAGCGATTGATATGGCCGTTACCAATGCTATCGCGCGCGTACTCGACAATCCTCCGCTGCAGGAGACCGGCTAACCGCGGCACCGTATTCGCAAAGATAAACGGTATCAATCAACTAGCAAGCAACCCCGGTCTATCACGGGATCGCTGGCAGCTCGGGTGGCCGGTAGCCCCGCGACCAAACATCGTGCGGCAGGACCAACGCGCGCGTGCCATTTTCGCCAAACAAGGTCGAGTTTATCCGCTTCTACGATCGCGAGTAATAAAAAATGGCAATGCTATGCACCGAGTGCGCCGAATAGAGCCTAGCTCCATCGTCACGCTGCCATGCGCGCCACGGCCTCGAA
>DAOWDI010000038.1 GCA_030639105.1 Gammaproteobacteria bacterium
CCGGGCAATGTCCGACAATTGGAAAATGCCTGTCGCCGGGCAACGATCATGGCACCCACACAGGAAATTGACGTCGAAGACCTGCCGGAGGAACTGCGCGCGGAGGGCGATATCGAGCGCACCAATCCGGGAGAGGATTGGGAGGGGGCCTTGAAGAAATGGGCGGAGCGGCATGCCGTATCGGCGACGACGCCGATCCTGGATGAAGCGGTGCCACGTTTCGAGCGGATTATGATCCGCGTCGCCCTGGCGCAAACGCGTGGACACAGACAGTATGCAGCGCAGCTCCTTGGCTGGGGAAGAAATACGCTGACGCGTAAGATAAAGGAACTTGAACTAGAGGTGTGATCCGGCTACAAACTTCCTAAGGTTCCGCTATCGGTGCGGGACTACGAGTTTTCACCAGCCAGTCGCCGTGCGGCATATGGCGCGAAGTAGGTAAGAACACCATCGGCGCCCGCACGTTTAAAACAGCTCAGTGATTCCATGATGACACCGGCTTCATCGAGCCACCCGGCGCTAATCGCCGCCATCAACATCGAGTATTCGCCGCTTACCTGATAAACAAATGTCGGCATGGCGAATGTGTCTTTGACCCTTCTGACGATATCAAGGTACGGCATACCCGGCTTGACCATCACCATATCGGCGCCTTCATCGATATCCAATGCGACTTCACGCAGGGCCTCGTCGCTGTTGCAATAGTCCATCTGGTAGGTGTGCTTGCCGCTTTTCCCGAGATTTCCACTAGATCCAAGCGCGTCGCGAAATGGGCCGTAGAATGCGGATGCGTATTTCGCGGAATATGCGAGGATCCGTACATTGACGTATCCCTCCGCTTCGAGTGCCGTGCGAATGGCACCGACCCTCCCGTCCATCATGTCCGACGGCGCTACGATGTCGACGCCTGCTCGTGCTTGGGAAAGTGCCTGTTTAACGAGAATTTCCACTGACGCATCGTTATCGACATAACCGCTGGCATCGATTACGCCGTCATGTCCGTGCGACGTGAAGGGATCGAGAGCAACATCGGTAATGACCCCGAGCTCTGGAACTTGGGCCTTGATTTCCGCAATAGCGCGCTGCGCGAGACCCTCTGGATTGTAGGCTTCGCGCCCGTCAGCGCTTTTCAATTCGTCCGGCGTGACCGGAAATACCGCAACGGCGGGGATCCCGAGTGCGTACAGTTCACCGGCGGTTTTGGTCAACAGGTCGATGCTCAAACGTTCCACACCCGGCATGCTGGAAATGGCTTCACGTTCGCCTTTGCCCTCGCGAACAAACAGCGGACAAATCAGATCTTCCACGGTGAGCGCCGTTTCCCGCATCATGCGGCGGGAAAACCCGTTGGCACGCAGACGGCGCGGGCGGGCGTGAGGGTATTTTGCGGAAATAATAGAAGCCATGGTATTACCAGCCATACGGATCGGTTTGCTGCGGATCGTTATTGTTCATCTCAGCCTCAAAAACGTCAGGTGCACGACGGCTAGCACCGAATATAGCTCGGTTTTGCCGCCGCCTAAAGTGAAATGGCACGAAAAGCACAACTGGGATTTCTTACTAGATCGGCGTTTGCTCGCTTGTTCCTTGATGGGCACAAGAATTTTCTTCCCACACAAGGATGACCTGCTTTCTCTCCATCAGAAAACTCCCATGCAATCCAACTGACCAGGCCCGGTAATTTGTGCGGTTTGAAAATCATGGCGGTATTCTCGGCATCTTCGCGCATTGTGCCTCGACCCACGATCTTGCCTCCGCGGTCAATTCGGCTGCCGACTTGCCCTCGCTGTCGATAGGAGGGCCGATCGCCATTTGGATTTCACCGCTAAATTTGTGCATGACGTTTCGCGGCCAGAATACGCCCGCATTATGCGCAACGGGGATCATTTTGCACCCCGCCCTGATCGCCAGAGCCGCCGCACTCGGCGAATACTCGTGCTGTTCGCCAGGGGATGTACGCGTACCTTCGGGGAACAACAGTACCCACCAACCCTGTCCGATTCTTTCAGCGCCAATGCGCAAAACCTGACGCAGCGCTTGGGCCCCCGCCGAACGGTCGATCGCGATCGGATTGAGACTAGCCAGGCCCCACCCGAAGAACGGCACGCGCAAAAGCTCACGTTTTACAACTTGGACGTGAGGCGGAAATATGAACTGCAATGCCATGGTCTCCCAAGCGGACTGATGTTTACAGAAAATGACACTCGGCGCCACCGGAATATTTTCTACACCAGCGATCCGTGACGTGAGACCGCAGCTGATCCGCAGCCACCACAATGCGAACTTAGACCATCTGGTAACGGTCAGATAACGGGTTTGTCGGTTGAGTGGGAGGATCAGAATACCGATCATGCTGAATATGACCGTCATCGGAAACAGACCGAGGTAAAAAATGATGGACCTCAAGGCTGCCATCAGTGGTTCGCTCTCAAGTGGTCTATCGCATCGGCGAGGTCGTTGCGGACGGTAATGCCGCCGAGATCGCCGAGCGAACTCAGCGCCTCTTGCCCATACCCGGTTTTGACTAGAATCTTTCTCGCCCCCACCGCATCCGCCGCGGCCATGTCAGTATTGCGATCGCCGATCAGGATCGCGGATCGCAAATCGACTCCTAAGCGCTCCCTCAACTCTACCAGCAGTCCGGGTCGAGGTTTTCTGCACTCGCAACCGTCATCGGGACCGTGAGGGCAAAAAAATATTGCCTCTACTCGTCCGCCGAA
>DAOWDI010000037.1 GCA_030639105.1 Gammaproteobacteria bacterium
ACGCGCGAACTGACCCTCGAAACGGTATTGGACATCATCGAGGTGACGGGTATCAATGCGGCACCGCATTTATCGTGCATGGGGTTTCCGCTGGAGAAAATCAGCGCGGTGCTGCAGGAATTCCTTGCTCAGGGGATCCGGCGGGTAGTTGCCCTGCGCGGCGACATGCCGTCGGGGACGACCGGATTCGGTGAACTTCGTTACGCCAATGAGCTAGTTGAATTCATCCGCAGCGAAACTGGCTCGGCATTTCATATCGAGGTCGCGGCGTACCCGGAATTTCATCCACAATCGATTTCGGCCGAGGACGATCTGAACAATTTCAAACGCAAGGTCGAAGCTGGCGCGAATAGCGCCATTACCCAGTATTTCTACAATCCCGATGCCTATTTCCGCTTCGTCGACAGTTGCCTGAAAATTGGTATCGATATCCCCATCGTTCCCGGGATCATGCCGATCATTAATTACACCCAGTTGATGAGGTTCTCCGAGATGTGCGGCGCCGAGATCCCGCGCTGGATAGTTCGCCGGTTACGTGACTTCGGCGATGACCGGATCTCGATCCGGGCCTTCGGGATCGATGTCACCACCGAGCTGTGCCGCCGCTTGCTCGAACAGGGTGTGCCGGGGTTGCATTTTTACACCATGAATCAGTTTGAGGCTTCCGAAGCGATCTGGCGCAACCTTGGTATCGAGGCGCCGGATAGCGGGATACGCTGTGGTAAGTCCGCGGAAAATTGCTAGCGGTGTCGCCGCTAACGGACAGGGGTTGCCAGGTCTCATGCTGGTGGATGACGATCCCCTGGTCGTGGATTCTTTGAGTTTTGTCCTTGGCGCTGATTTCGACGTCCACACCGCAAACAGCCGGCGCGCCGCGAAGAAACTTTTGCAGGGCCTCTCAAAGATGCCTTCGCTGGCACTCATCGACCTGGGCTTGCCGCCAGATCCGCATGCGCCTGATGAGGGTTTTGTGCTTATCGCCGAACTGCTCGCATTTAATCACTCGATGAAGATACTGGTCCTATCCGGGCAGAGCGACCGCGGCAATATTCAGCATGCGTTGACCTTGGGCGCCGTCGATTTCGTGCCTAAGCCGTGCGATGCCGATCTGCTGCGCACGCGTTTAAACCATCAGCTCCTTATTCTGGACGCCGAGCAAAGCGATGCTGCACCCTTTGGCGTCGGCGAAGACGTACTGCTCGGCGACAGCCCGGTAATGCAGGCACTGCGCGATTCGGTCAAGCAATTCGCGAACACGCCGTTCCCGGTGCTCATAGAGGGGGAGTCGGGGTGCGGCAAGGAACTCGTTGCTCAATGTCTGCACCGTGAAAGCGATCGCGCGGACGAACCGTTGCTCACGATCAATTGCGCGGCTTTCACCGCCGACCTACTCGAAGCCCAGTTGTTCGGTCATGCCAAGGGTGCTTATACAGGCGCGGAGCAGGCGCGCCCGGGGTTTTTCGAGGACGCAACCGACGGCACGCTGTTTCTGGACGAGGTCGGTGAGATGCCCCTGGAACTGCAGACAAAATTTCTTCGGGTGCTGGAAAACGGCGAGTATTACCCACTCGGGGAGACACGTGCGCGCCATTCGAATGCCCGCATCGTAGCCGCGACGAATCGCGATCTGCGTGAAGCGGTGCGTACTGGTGCATTTCGTCCGGATCTGTTTCACCGCCTGAGCGTGCTATCGATCAGCGTCCCGCCCCTGCGCGGCCGCGGCCGCGACTGGCAGCTGCTATTGAAGCATTTTCAGAGCATTTATGCGGGGACGATAAAGTCATTCACCCTGGATACGGCAGCTGAGGCGCTACTCGACGACTATTCGTTCCCCGGTAACGTCCGCGAACTGCGCAACATCGTTATACGCATGGGCGCGCGTTATCCCGACGGTAAGTTCGGTGTTGACAAACTCAGTGCCGAGCTTGAACCCGACGTCGCACCGTCGAAGTTATCAACTATTGGCGGCGGCGACGAACAAATCGCGGCGCGGCTCGGGCGTCCGGGGTTTCAGCTCGATGAGGAAGTCGCGAGTCTGGAGCGCCGCTTCATCAGCGTCGCGCTCAGTATCAGCGATGGGAATCTGAGTAAGGCCGCACGCCTGCTGGGCGTCAACCGCACTACGCTCTACGCCAAGGTATCGCGGCTCGGGCTTGGCGAGAACAGCGATGATTGATCTTCAAACCGAAACACCGTAGCCGCGTGCTTCAACAGTGGTGAGTAAAACCATGTATACACGATATTTCGGTCTCAACAAGGCCCCTTTCAAGATTAGCCCGGATCCCGAATATTTCTTCGCCGGCGGTAATCGCGGCGCGGTCCTGGAGGCACTGATCTATGCGGTGGCGCGCGGCGAAGGCATCGTCAAGGTCGTCGGTGAAGTGGGTAGTGGGAAAACGATGTTGTGCCGCATGCTCGAGCGCGAATTGCCCGCGGACCGTGAGATCGTCTACCTCGCCAACCCGCACCTGTCCCCGGACGAAATCCTCCATGCGATCGCGATCGAATTGCAGCTCAAGGTTGCCAGGGGTGCGAGTAAGGCAGAGGTAATGCGATTACTGCAAGCCTGTCTACTCGAGAAGCACGCGAATAACCGATCCGTGGTCATGTTCATCGAAGAGGCCCAAGGCATGGGCCTCGACACGCTTGAAGAGATCCGCCTGTTGAGCAACCTC
>DAOWDI010000176.1 GCA_030639105.1 Gammaproteobacteria bacterium
AGATGAAAGTCGTATTCGCAGAGGTAATGGCGCCCATAACATGGGGATCATTAGGCACATGGCCATAAACTTACTTAAAAAGGAAAAAACAAAGCGGAGCATTAAGGGCAAGCGCCTACGATCGGCTCTGGATGATGCCTTTAGAACTAAGGTCTTGTGTTCGATATAGTTTTAATGATTTTGCCCTGGCTAGGAGCCCTATTGGAACAAAGGGACTTCAGGGCCAGATCCCCCGCTGCAGCGTGACTTTTGCCACCCGTTCGATCGCTACGGTCAGCGCCGCCAGGCGCAGGTCGATAGCGCTTTGCTCCTCGCTCGGCACGGATTGCTGAAGCGCTTGAAATTTGTCGAACACCGTATCGACCGCATTCGTCATTCTTTCCGCCAATCGCCGATTAATCGCTTCGAGCGTCCATTGGTCATGGCTCAAATTCTGTACCCATTCGAAGTAACTTACGGTCACGCCGCCGGCATTCGCAATGATATCGGGTAACACCGCAATGTTGTTCGCACGGAGTACCTCGTCCGCCTGCGGCGTAATGGGACCGTTCGCCGCCTCGACAATCATCTTGGTGTTAACGACATCCACGTTATCGACCCGGATCACCGATCCGATTGCCGCCGGAACGAGAATATCGCACTCGATCCCGATCAGATCGTCATTTGTGACCGTTCCGGTACCGGGTGTACCAACGACACTGCCATACTTACGCTTGTGTGCCGCAACCGCCGCCAGATCGATGCCGCCCTCGGCGCATACGCCGCCGCCGGAATCGCTGAGGGCAATAACCTTTGCCCCAGATTTGGTCAGCAACCGGGCGAGGACCGAGCCGACCTTACCAAATCCCTGAATGACGACCCGTGCGCCCGCCAGTGCGCTTAGCCCGGGGATCCCCCCGCGTTCGATGAACCGTTCCATCGCTTTGAGGCAACCGCGTGCCGTTGCGCCGCGCCGTCCGAGGGAACCGCCGAGTTCCACTGGTTTGCCGGTCACGGCAGCACGATTGCTCTCGCCGGGATGCAACATGTCATAGGTATCGAAGACCCACGCCATCGTATGCTCGTCGGTATAGAGATCCGGCGCCGGAATGTCCGTATGCGGACCGATATTGTCGCCTAACTCCGAGATGAAACGCCGGGTGACACGACGCAGTTCTTCCTCGCTGAGTTTCTTCGGATCACAGCGGACACCGCCTTTGGCGCCACCGAACGGGACATCGACGATCGCGCATTTCCAGGTCATGAGTGCCGCGAGCGATACGACTTCCGCGCCGGTGACTTCTGGATGAAACCGTATCCCACCTTTGCCGGGTCCGAGGACACGACTATGCAATACGCGATAACCGTGGAACATCTCCACCGATCCGTCGTCCATCATTACCGGGAAACAGACGGTTATACTTCGCGCGGGAACCTTGAAGAATTCCACGAGACCCTGCTTCAATCCGGGAACATAGGCCGCGGCCTCGTCGAAGCGGTCGTGGGCGAACTGGAGCAGGTTGATCTCTTCGGTCATGGGCTATTGATCCGTGGTTTCGGTATCCATGGTCGGTATCTTTGCTTTTTGTCTGTAGCGGCGACTAACAGCCTGCGCGATAGTTATACCTGATTTCAAGGCGCCAGTTATTCACGCCGATCATCAGCCAGGAGATTTTCCCATCCGGCGCCGCACTGATGCCGACGACGACACGACTCGTTTTAAGACATTAGCCCTTCTATACTAACAACACCAATCTTGACGATCCCGGGGAACAATTGTGAGTAAATTCGAACAGCAGCTAGCGAAGATCAAAACCGGCAACGGGTTTATTGCGGCATTGGACCAAAGCGGGGGGAGCACGCCCAAGGCGCTGGGGCTGTACGGCGTAACGGAAGAAGTGTGGTCCAACGACGAGGAAATGTTTACTGTCGTTCACCAGATGCGGACACGCATCGTTACAAGTCCCAGTTTCAGCGGCGATCGGATCCTCGGTGCCATCTTGTTCGAAAATACGATGGACCGGGAAATCGAAGGAAAACCTACCGCGGACTACCTCTGGGACATCAAAAATGTCGTCCCGTTTCTGAAGGTCGACAAAGGGCTCATCGATGAAAACGACGGCGTCCAGATGATGAAACCGATACCGGGACTCGACCAATTGCTACAAAAAGCAAAATCGAAGAACATCTTCGGTACAAAGATGCGCTCGGTGATCAAGCAAGCAAGTCCAAGCGGGGTCGGGGCGATCGTGGTGCAGCAGTTCGAACTCGGCCGTCAAATTATCGGCGCCGGCCTGGTGCCGATCATCGAGCCGGAGATCGACATTCACTGTCCGCAAAAAGCCCAAGCCGAAGAATTGCTGAGAACAGCAATAACGCAGGAGTTAAACCGCTTGAGCGCCACTGAAGCCGTGATGCTGAAACTCACGCTACCGGAGAAAGACAATTATTACGCCGACTTCGTGAGGCACGCAAAGATCGTCAAAGTCGTCGCGCTTTCCGGCGGCTACTCTCGCGAGGAAGCCAACGGGCTACTCAGCAGAAATAACGGCGTGGTCGCGAGCTTTTCGCGTGCGCTTGTCGAAGGGCTTAACGCACAGCAGTCCGACGGTGCATTCGATAAGATGCTGGGTGCTTCTATCGACAGCATTTGCCAGGCTTCCAGCACCTAGGAGCCTGTCGGTCTCCTGCCCGCCACCGCGCCTCGTTAATAGGCGCCTGGAACCACGATTGGCTCGACGCTAAGCGGTAGTCGCGGATCATTCCAGTTGCGCCGAGGTGTCCACGGCAACCCCATGGTACGGCTGCGGATGTATAGGGACGACCGTCGCGCGGGGATGGCCAACCTTGGCTCAACAACCGTGGAGTTTTGAGTAAACGGCTTCAACGCTTCCTTATACTCCGATGGTGTACTCCTAAAGACCCAAAACCCATGCATTCAAGCAATCGTGTCTGGCCACTGGGCGCCCGGTAGAACGGTGCGTCCGGCCGCGAAGAGCACCACGTGAAATTTGCAAAGCTGTTGTTTTTGTTAATGGGCCTGGCCTTGCTCTTGATCGTCGTGCGCGAAGCAGACATCACGGAGATCTGGCGCGAGATCCGCAATGTCGGTTGGACCGGCATGGCGGTTGTATTGGGTATTTTCTTCCTGTCATTCTGGACCGATACCGGAAGCTGGTACGTCACCATTACGCATCTGCCCGTTAGTTGGATATGGGCCTGGCGGCTGTACGGCGTCCGCATGGTTGGAGAGGCCTACAACAACATTACACCGATGGCATCGATCGGGGGCGAACCGGTCAAGGCCTGGTTGCTCAAGACCAATTATCAAATCCGCTTCCGCGACGCCGGTACATCACTGGTCCTCGCCAAGACGGCGATCGTGACGAGCCTCGCTGCCTACGTATCGATTGGGTTCGTGCTGCTCATCAACAACGATAAACTCGGGTCGCAATACCATATCGCCGCAGCCATAGGTCTCAGCGCACTCATACTCTTTTCCGTTGCGTTTTTCCTCATGCAGCGTCTCAAACTATCGACCTTCGTGGCGACTAAGCTCGGAAATTCACGGTTTGGCCGGCGGCTGTCCGGTCTCATTGCGATCGCCGAAGATGTAGATGGCCAGTTTCGACGGTTCTATTCGGAGCACTACTACCGGTTCGCCGGCTCGCTCGCATTTGCTTTTTCGAGCTGGTTGTTGGGTATGATCGAACTCTACATCGTGATGCGGCTGCTTGGATATCCGATCACCTGGGCTGAAGCGTGGATCATAGAGGCGCTCGTACAGACCGTCCGTACGGGCGCGTTCTTCATCCCGTCCGGTATCGGCGCGCAGGAAGGCACGTTTCAGATCGTCTGCGCCGCCATTACCGGCAACCCGTCGGTCGGTCTCGCATTTGCACTCATCCGCCGCGGCCGTGAACTGGTCTGGATCGCCATTGGTCTGGTGCTGGCGGCCGGTTATTCGGTGCGCTTGAAAGATGTACCGATGGACAGCCTTGAGGGTGACAGCTAGGGCTGAATACTTGAGACAGGCAATCTTACCTGCGCGCGACCGCACGCAAGCCGACACGCCAATTCAGACGCTCGACGAAATCGCGTTGCGAATTCGTCAGCCGACCTCGTGTTCGCGCTCGTAGACCGTATGTTTGCATTTCGGGCAAGGCGGAATATGCCCGGTTTTGTAGAAATGGAGTACTTGATGGCAGCTTTTACAATGCAGCGTCCCCGGACTGACAATTTCACCGGTTTTCCAGCCGACCGATTCCGCCCGAACGGCGAATTCGTCGAGAACTTCGCGCGTGTGATCCACCATCGCGCCAAACACCTTCGCTACACGCTGTTCGATCAGCTGACTGTCAAATCGCAGCCAATCCGATAATTCCCGTCGGTTTTTTTCCATATAACCGGCGGCGTGCTCAAGATCGCGGTGGACATAGCCGATCACTTTATCCGCCTCCTCCCGGGTAAGCTCACCCAGATCCACCATCTTGTCGCGCGCATCCTCCAGCAGATGCTGGATGTTCGGGATGGTATCGTTGCGTGTATGCTCCAGCGCGGAGGTGGCATGCTCCATCATTTTGTCATACGCCTTCACCAGGCGTTCCTGCAACTCGTGCTGCTTGTCGTTTTTCTCTGCCTGCATGATATTGCCCTTTGCGAGATAATCGATTAATCAAACTAACCGGGAACCTACTATGCACGGGTTTAATACTAAACCCAATACGTTGTATAGCACCCTGACCTGGATCATATTCAGATCGAAAAAGATACAGTCGGATCAGCACATTTTTGTCTTGAAAGAGGAACTGAACTACCCTCGCCTATAAGGCGATGGGTTCACTCTGGGTCGATTTAAAATCGACTGTCGTCATGTACCGGCTCGCCCTCCTGCTCTTCGATATAGGCCTGTATCATCTCGCCGGTCAGGTTGCCGCTGCTCACCGCTAGATATCCTCGAGCCCAGAAATGCCGACCCCAAAATTGACGCCTCAAATGGGTATACTCCTTTAACATCATTC
>DAOWDI010000036.1 GCA_030639105.1 Gammaproteobacteria bacterium
CGACGCGATGCGCGAACGCATACAGACGCTCGAACGGCATCTTGCACAACTGGCCGATGACGGTTAAACACGCAACGGTAGCCATCGAGCACTTTGTGCTCGCCGATCTCCTCATGGGACGAAAGGCCCGGCCCAATGGATGAGAAAAAACGCCAGATAAACCTGACCTACGCAATGCTCGCCATTCTCATGGTGCTGGCGTTCCAGTCGTGGTGGGCAACAACGCGCCAGGTGGAAACAGTCCCCTATAGCCAGTTCGAAGAAATGCTGAAGCACGGCGAACTCGAGCAAATTCGGATCCGGGATCGATTCATCGAGGGCAAGCTCAAGTCGCCGCAACCCGACGGCCACCATTACGTCATCACGACGCGCGTCGATCCGGTCTTCGCCGAGCACCTTGCACAATACGACGTCGACTTTACCGGCGTTGTCGAATCTACGGTACTGCGCGACCTGCTATCGTGGATATTGCCAGTCTTCTTCTTTGTCGCAATCTGGATGTTCGTCATCCGGCGCATGGCGGAGAAACAGGGCTTGGGCGGCCTGATGTCGGTAGGAAAGTCGCACGCCAAGGTCTACGTCGAAACCTCGACCGGCGTGACTTTCGCCGACGTCGCAGGGGTCGATGAAGCAAAAGCCGAGTTAAAGGAAGTCGTAGATTTCCTGGGAGCACCTCAGGAATACGGGCGGCTCGGCGCACGGGTACCAAACGGGGTGCTTCTGGTCGGACCGCCAGGCACTGGCAAGACTTTACTCGCCCGTGCCGTTGCGGGGCAGGCGGGGGTGCCGTTTTTTTCTATTTCTGGATCGGAATTCGTTGAGATGTTCGTCGGCGTCGGGGCTGCAAGGGTACGCGATCTGTTCGAACAGGCCCACAAGGCGGCGCCCGCGATCATCTTCATCGACGAACTCGACGCCCTCGGGCGGGCACGCGGGATCGGCAACATCACGGGCGGTCACGATGAGAAGGAGCAGACGCTCAACCAACTGCTGGCCGAACTCGATGGCTTCGATCCGCGGACGGGCGTCGTGCTCTTGGCGGCGACGAACCGCCCGGAGGTCCTCGACGCCGCGTTACTGCGTGCGGGCCGGTTCGACCGCCAGATCCTGGTCGACCGACCGGACAAACTGGGGCGGATCCAGATCCTCGAGGTTCATATCAATAAGATCAAACGCGCCACCGACATCAATCTCGAACACATTGCTTCGATTACCACCGGCTTTACCGGTGCGGATCTCGCCAACCTCGTGAATGAAGCGGCCCTGTTGGCGACACGGCGACGGGGGGATGACGTCACCTTGAACGATTTCAATGACGCCATCGAACGCATCGTCGCGGGGATCGAAAAACGCTCGCGGGTCTTGAACGAAGCCGAACGGCGAACCGTCGCCTATCACGAAATGGGGCATGCGCTCGTCGCCGCATCGCTACCGGGGATGGACCCCGTACACAAGATTTCAATAATTCCACGCGGGATCGGCGCGCTCGGCTATACCATCCAACACCCCACTGAAGATCGCTTCCTGATGTCGCGCCAGACGCTGCGCGACAAGATGTCGGTGCTGATGGGTGGACGCGCCGCCGAATCGATCGTGTTCGATGAGATATCGACCGGTGCAACCGATGACCTCGACAAGATCACCGAGATCGCACGGCACATGGTAATGCGGTTCGGTATGGATGACGATATCGGCCAGGTCGTTTACGACCAGGCAAAGACGAGTTTTCTCGGCGAAGGCCTCATGCCGGAAGTACGGGCGCGCAATTACAGTGAAGCGACCGCCAAAGCGATCGACGCCGCCGTCAAAACGATTGTCAGCGCGGCCTTCGAACGGGCAAAGGAGATCCTGGTCGAGCGGCGCGAGGAACTCGACAGTAGTGCCATACTGCTATTGCAAAAAGAGACACTGACCGCCGGCGATTTGCCCTGGTTGGGGAATGTGCGCAAGACCTGATCCCACAATCGATACACCCACGGACCAAGTATCAAATCGGCCATGGCGATCGGCTGGACCTCGCTCAGGATCAGGCACAGCATCGCCATATCAGTATCAAACTCAGGGTCTATAGCGGACATATTCGGAGGTGATCTCCTCGACCGTGCGGCATCCCAAGATCGCCATATCACGCACGATCTCTTCCTTGAGCGGTCCAAGCGCGCGGTCGACCCCCAACTCACCGCCGGCGCCAAGACCGAACAAATAACTCCGGCCGATCGCAACGGCACGGGCGCCGAGCGCAAGCGCCTTCAGCACATCGGTACCGCGTCGGATACCGCCATCGAGAATGATCTCCGCCTTATCACCGACAGCCGCAACGATATCCGGCAACATGTCGATAGGCGCCGGCGTGTGATCCAGTTGACGCCCCCCGTGGGTCGAGACCATGATCGCGTTGGCACCGATCTCGACAGCGCGCAGGGCGTCGTGAACGGTGACCACGCCCTTGATGACAAATGGGCCGTCCCATTCCTGTACCATTAATGCCGCATCATCCCAGGTCACGCTTCGGTCAAATTGTTCCGAAATATACGCCGCCAGGGTGGTCACATTATCGTTGTCGCCCCCACAAATACGGTGCTCGATGTTTGCCAGGGAGAACGGTGGGCTCGACAGGTAGCTCAAGGACCAACGGATGTAATAAAAAATTGGTCCAACCCAGCAGTGAAAATTTCGGCGGGATCATCATACCCGTGCGCAGATCACGCTCACGATTCCCCGGCAGCACCAGATCGATCGTGAGGCACATCGCTTGATATTCCGCCACCTTGCAGCGCTCGATAAACTCGCTGACCAGGGTGCGATCCTTGAAGACGTAGATCTGGAACCATTTCGGCCCACCGCACACCCGGGCCACGTCTTCGATCGAATAGGTACCAACCGTTGACAATGAGTAGATGGTGTTGGCCCGATCCGCCGCGCGAGCGACCGCCAGCTCCCCGTCGTGGTGAAAGAGGCGCGACATGCCGGTCGGTGAACATAGCACCGGCAGGTCGATCGGCTCACCCAAGATCGTCGTCGATGGATCGATATTCCCGACGTCATTAAGATAGCGCGGCAGCAGTTCATAGTCGTCAAAACTGCGGCAACTACGTTTCAGGCTAACCTCATCGTCGGCCGCACCATCCAGGTAGTGGAATACTGGACCCGGCATACGGATCCGTGCCGCACGGCGTAGATCGTAGATGTTATGGCAGCGTTTGAGCTGCCAGTTCACAAATGCGGAATCGATCTTTTCAAGCCAGGACCAGGGCATGAGATCTCACCGGTTAGCTTAGCTTCACAACGATAACAAATGCCCGCCATGCGGGTGATCGATGCGGATTAGAAATTTGCCGTATCGAGATAAATCCTTGTATCTCGGCGCTGCATGATGTTTGATTGCCTCTGTCGCACCCTGCGTGAGCATCGGACACAGGGCAAAGCTGAGGTTAGCCGAATTCCACATCTCGCTCACGGCGGTCGCGACCAGTTTCGGCAGGCCCTGGCCGCCAAAATCGGGATCACCCGCCAGACTCGCCCACCCAGACTCTACGAAAGTCCCATAAGCCTCGCACCAGCCCTCAGGAGTATGCACGACGTCTCCATCGAGGTGCGAGCCCTGCACATCGCCGATTCGATTGAGCGGCGAAAGTACTTCCCCCGCAAGTTTCGCCGCTTCGACGAGCACCGCATCCACGAGCTCAGCGGTCGCTTCTTCAAATCCACCGATCGCATCCAATTGGCCGAGGCCGGCGAGTTCCTCAATCACGAATTTCATCTCGGCAATGGGGGCGACATACTCAGACATCCCTTAACACTCCGCAGGAAGACCTCGCCGAAAGTGACCGACGCGAACCGATTGACTCGAGCGATCCTGCGCGATAACAACGATCACCCGCAACATTGGGGCAACCGGGCCACTTTCTTTTGGGAGGTGCCGTGACGGGTCCGCGAGCTTGATGGTACGCATCACCCTTGTCCGTCGCGGCCGCGCGGCCCTCCTCCCGGTTACACCGGGAGGACTATGCGCCATTCATAAGGTCGTTAGCGATGGAGGCCGACGGTAGCTAAAACCGGGATCGGTCCGAGGTCGATGGGGCCGTGGTTCATGATCTCGGACTGCCGCGTAGACAGCCCGTGGCGCAAACGCGTGTAAGAGGCCAGCGCCCATAGTGGGAAGTAACGGCAATAGCCATGGTAGCGGAGGTAAAATACGCGTGGGAACCCGGTCCCTGTATACGCCTCCTCATCCCACTCCCCGATTTCGTTCTGCGTGGTGACGAGATAATCGATGCCGCGCTCCACCTGCCAGCAACCGGCCTCGCCGACGGCCATCAGTCCCAGCAACGCCCAGGCAGTCTGTGAAGCCGTGCTTTCACCCTTACCACGCAAAATGGGATCATCGTAACTGTTACAGCTCTCGCCCCAACCACCGTCCGGATTCTGTATGTCTTTCAGCCATTCAATGGCTTTACGGATATAGGGCTTGGCGACATCCTCGCCCAGGATCCCGACCGCCGACAGAACGCTCCAGGTTCCGTAGATGTAATTGACTCCCCAGCGACCGTACCAGGCGCCAAACTCTTCCTGATCATTTTTGAGGAACTCTAGCGCCTTATGCAAAGGCGGGGAATTCTGGTCGTAGCCGAGCATCGCCAACAATTCAACGCAACGCGCGGTCAGATCGGCGGTGCCGGGATCAACCAGCGCACCATGGTCGGCGAACGGGATGTTATTCAGTGCCTCGTGGTCATTGCCGATGTCGAATGCTCCCCAACTACCATCCGAGTTCTGCATCCCGAGCACCCAGTTGACAGCCTGATTGATGCGTTTGACCTTATTTTCCTTGTCGTGAACACCCGCACGGATCAGTGCCATCAGCACCATACCCGTATCGTCAACGTCCGGGTATTTGTCATTCTCGAATTGAAATGCCCAGCCACCCGGTTCCAGATCTCGGATCTGGTCCGACCAGTCGCCCTGCACGAATATCTGCTGGTCCAGCAACCAATCGACGGCTTGCTGTACCGATGGGTGATCGGGCTGCGCGCCGGCCTCGGTCAGGGCCGTCAACGACAGGCATGTATCCCATATCGGCGATACGCACGGCTGACAGTAGGTCTCTTCTTCCTTTTCCAAGACCAGGTCCTCGATCGCCTGCATCGTGCGAACGAAATCCGGATCGTCCTCCGGCGCCCCAAGTGCGCGCAGCGCCACCGCCGCGTTCGCCATGGCCGGATAGATAGCACCGATCCCGCCTTTGCCCTTGGTGTGGTCCCGCATCCAGTTCTCCGCGCGCCTCAATGCTGGCTGCCGTATCCACCTCGGCGTCAAGCGGTCGACGATCTTGAGCAGCCGATCGAACAGCATGCAGGCATTCTGAAGCGGTTTGCCCGGCTTGAAATGATCTAAATGCCGCAGGGTCGAAGGCTCCGATAAAAACAACTCGCTGATCCCCTGCTCCGGGCTCAGCTGCATGACAGGCCGCTTGGCGAAAATGACCAACAACGGCACGATGACACAACGGGACCAATAGGAAACTTTACTCAGATTAAAGAACCACCACTTCGGCAGATACATGATTTCTGCCGGCATCGCAGGCACCGTACGCCACGGGATCTGACCGAAGATCGCCAGCGTGATGCGCGTAAAGACGTTGACCGCCTCAGCCCCACCATTTGCGCGCACCCAGTTCCGCGTCTCCGTCATGTGCGGGTCATCCGGCGAATCGCCGGCAAGCTTCAAAGCGAAATACGCCTTCACCGTAGCGCTGATATCACCAGGGCCACCTTCATACAGCGACCAGCTACCGTTGTCATGCTGCCGGCGGCGCAGGTATTTGGCGATTTTCTGCTCACGATCGGGGTCGACGGTGCGCATGAAGTACTGCAGAAAAAGATACTCAGATGGGATGGTTGCATCGGCCTCCAACTCGAACAGCCAATGACCGTCGTTCGCTTGGCGCATTGATAAGGCCTGCCCCGCACGATTCATCGCGACCTGTACCGGATCACTCGCCGGTTCTAATGGGTGGACGGCTTGTTCCACCAATACGTCGACGATTTCTTCCGTTTCCTGATCGATGAGGATCTCAGCAATCGAATCGTTGTGCTTACTCATTTTGTTCTCTAGTTGTCTTCCGCCAACCAAGCGGTGGTCTCGAAAGCTATAGAGCCCAAAGACCGCCGGTTCGTACGATTTAGTCGATTAATATCGTGTTTCCGGGCGTTATTATTCTGGCTTCAAGTGAAATTACCGCGAACACAAGCTCTCATCGCATCGGCTGTGTCCACCCCCCCCCGGGCCTTCGATCACCGGGGCCGGCCACATCCCGCGCCCGCCCTGTGCCCGGGCAGGCGAGATCTAGCGCGTTGCTGTTTTTCGGCATTCCGCATGCATCGCCGAGGGGATAACGGCGCCGTATGCCAGACCCAATCTACTCCTGGATTTTTGAAGATTGCTCATTCTAAGAACGGAGTTGTTGTCAATCTGACTCGCGGAGATCCCCTGTGATGTTGTTCTAAGCACTACACTATTCTATTGATAATCCATCTGATTGCAAGACATTACGATGGACTTATCGGTACCATGACGACATCATGTATCATTTTTACAACATATCACACTCCCCATGGGGAGTGGTTCCGCCTCAAAGCTTTGGTCCGTTGCAGCCGCGAAGAGCGGCACGGGACTCTGGCGGTCAGATGGCCACCGGAAGGGATTCGGGGATATCAAGGCTGCGCGCTAGTGTCCATTCGACGAACTGCTCATAGGTCAGCGGTTTGCTGAACAAGTAGCCCTGCACCTCATCGCATCCTTCGAAATTCAAAAAATCGAGTTGTGCTCGAGTTTCCACGCCCTCGGCGACAACCTTCAATCGCAGCGCCTGACTGAGTGCGACGATGGCCCGTGTAATTGCCTCATCGTCTGCATCACCGGGGATGTCGCGAATGAACGATCGGTCAATTTTTAGACCATCAATAGGAAACTTCTTCAGGTAAGCCAGCGACGAATAGCCGGTACCGAAATCGTCCAGATAGATTGCGAGGCCCAACGCTTTGAGATCGTATAAGGCGACCTGGCTGGCTTCTGGATCATCCATCAAGAAGCTCTCGGTGATCTCCAATTCCAACCGGTTTGGGTCGAAGTGCAATTCGTATAGAAGGTTTTCGACTGTTTTCAATAAGTCGCCCTGCCGGAACTGGCGTGCCGACAGATTGACGGCGACGTTGACCTCCTCGATGCCGGAGCGCGTCCAACGCAACGCATCCTCACACGCCTGGCGTAGAACCCACTCCCCGATCGGTACGATCAATCCCGTTTCTTCGGCTACCGGCACGAATTCGACCGGCGAAATCAGACCCCGGTGCGGATGCTGCCAGCGTAGCAAGGCCTCGACACCAAGAACCTGACCGGTTTGGAGATTGATCTTCGGTTGGTAACAGAGGAATAACTCCTCC
>DAOWDI010000007.1 GCA_030639105.1 Gammaproteobacteria bacterium
GACGTGCACGCTGATGCCCCCTTGCCGAGGTACTCGAGCAACACGGCGAAAAAACGTATCACGAGGCAGGATCTCGGTGCGATAAAGGTCAGGCCAACCCAGGGGACGACGGGGCGGATCGGCATCGTTGTGACCTGCTACGGTAACCGCAACGCGCCACAGATGGTCGAAGACATGGCGGTGGTGTTCCACCATAACGGCATTGATGTAGCGTTGCCCGAAGCGGAGCGATGTTGCGGTATGCCGAAGTTGGAACTCGGTGATTTAGACGCCGTCGAAAAACTGAAAGACTACAACATCCCCCAACTGATGAAACTTGTTCGGCGTGGTTATGATCTGAGCGCCCCGATCCCCAGTTGCGTCCTGATGTATAAGCAGGAATTGCCTCTCATGTTTCCCGAAGACCGCGATGTCCAGACCGTTGCGAATGCATTCTTTGATCCGTTTGAATACCTGATGGCTCGCCATCGCGAGCAACAGCTGGATCTGAAATTCGCGCAATCGTTGGGGACGGTTACCTGGCATGTCCCTTGCCATCAGCGTGTGCAAAAGATTGGGCCAAAGACCAAAGATGTGCTCGAACTCGTGCCGGATACGGTGGTGACAATGATCCAGCGCTGCTCCGGCCACGATGGCACCTATGCGGTGAAGAAAGAAAACTATGACTTCGCCCGGAAGATTTGTCGCCCGGTCGTGAGCCGGGTGGAGCAGGCCGGATCGGAGCACTTCATCAGCGATTGTCCCATGGCCGGCGAATTGATTGATCACGGCATGCATGAAGGCAATGCGACTTCAGCTTTTTCTTTGTTGCGCCAAGCATACGGGATCTAAATCATATGCAAAAAATTGAACGCGAAGAACTGATGCTGCTTGAGGCTTACCACCAGCAAAGGGCCGATTTTCAACGCCGGGTGATGGCGCACAAGGCGAACCGTCAGGTGGCGATCGGACCCAACGCGACCCTGTATTTTGAGGATCGTTTGACCGTCCAGTATCAGATCCAGGAGATGCTACGAGTTGAGCGGATCTTCGAAGCCGAAGCAATTCAGGAAGAACTCGACGCCTACAATCCGCTGATCCCAGAACACAACAATTGGAAGGCGACCTTCATGATCGAATATGAGGACGCGGACGAACGCCAGGGTGCGCTGGCGCGCCTGGTTGGCATCGAGGACCGAGTCTGGGTTCAGGTCGGGGAGATGGATCAGGTGTGGAGTATTGCGGATGAGGACCTGGAGCGCTCGCGCGAAGCGAAGACCTCCGCCGTGCATTTTCTGCGCTTTCAGTTTGGTGACGATATGGTCGCCGCGGCGATTGCGGGTGGCGCCATCGCCATCGGCATTGATCACCCTGAGTATCGGTATCAAACGCGCCCGCTCAAGGAGCCCGTGCGCGACGCCTTGGTTGCCGATCTGGGCTGAAGCCGGGCTCTTTTCTTAGTGAATCAGGGTGTGCGCCGAGTCTGAGTTGTGGTGCCGGCCGTGTTAAAGTACCACGGCAGTAGTCGGCGGATCGCGTCCACGGCGCCTGTTCTACCGCACTTTGCCGGCACTTGAGCAACACAACTATTGTAGATAAAAATATTATCGTTATTCGTTAGTTGTTATGGCTTTGTAAATTAATTTGTATGTATGTCCCTCTGGACGCCGGGGAACACTTTTTTGGTCGCTAAGTACGACGCCGCTGACATTGAGGTTTTGATCGGATTGGATCCGGTGCGGAAACGGCCGGGGATGTACACCGATACGAGCCGTCCGAATCACCTTGTCCAAGAGGTTGTCGACAACAGCGTCGACGAAGCGATAGCCGGGCACTGCGCGCGCATCGAGATCACGCTGCACGGCGATGGCTCTGTCTCGGTTGCGGATGACGGTCGCGGAATGCCGGTCGACAAGCATCCCGGCGAGAAGATCTCCGGCGTCGAAGTGGTGTTGACGCGATTACATGCCGGCGGCAAATTTTCGCATAAGAACTATAAATATTCAGGCGGGCTGCACGGCGTCGGTGTTTCTGTCGTCAATGCATTATCGAAAAAGCTCGAGGTTGCGGTAAAGCGCGACGGACGCGTACATATGATGTCATTCGTCAATGGCAACCGGCATTCGCCGTTGAAAGCGATGGGGAAGGTCGGCAAGCAGAATACCGGTACGATGATTCGCTTCTGGCCCGAAGCCAAGTATTTCGACACCCTAAAGCTCTCTTTACCGAAACTGCGACATGTTTTGCGCGCCAAGGCCGTGCTTTGTCCGGGGCTGCGAGTGCGCTTGCAAGACGAAGCCGCGAAGACCAGTGACGAGTGGTGCTACGAGGGCGGCCTGCACGGTTATCTTATCGAGGCGATGCCGGACGCCGATCTGTTGCCTGCCGCGCCGTTCCAGGGGGATATGGCGGGCAACGACGAAGCCGTGACCTGGGCGTTACAGTGGCGGGCCGACGCAGGGGATCTAATCACTGAAAGTTACGTGAACCTCGTACCGACGGTGCAGGGCGGAACGCACGTGACGGGGTTGCGCCAGGGCCTGCTGGAAGCGATGCGTGAATTCTGCGAGTTTCGGAGTCTGCTGCCGCGCGGCGTCAAACTGACGGCCGATGATGTGATCGAGCGCTGTGCGTATATCCTCTCGGTGAAGCTGACGGATCCGCAATTTTCGGGCCAGACGAAAGAACGTTTGTCCTCGCGTTCGAGTGCGACTTTCATCTCCGGTGTGGTCCGTGACGCATTCAGTTCGTGGCTGCACCAGCATACTGAGACGGGCGAACGCATCGCTGAGATCGCGGTGCAACGTGCACAGACGCGCCTCAAGGCCGCAAAGTCCGTCGTGCGCAAGAAACTTGGGGGCGCCGGTCCGGCACTGCCGGGTAAACTCGCCGACTGCGCTTCGCAGAATCTCGATGAAACCGAGCTGTTCCTGGTCGAGGGTGATTCGGCTGGCGGCTCGGCCAAGCAGGCACGGGACAAAGATTTTCAGGCGATCTTGCCGCTGCGCGGCAAGATCCTGAATACCTGGGAGGTCGAATCCAACCAGGTTCTGGCATCGCAGGA
>DAOWDI010000279.1 GCA_030639105.1 Gammaproteobacteria bacterium
AAGGCGGCGTATTATAACGTTTAAATCCACGCTCGTTGGGTGCGCCGAGGGCTGAGTCCCCCGGGTTAAATCGAGGTCAGCGAGGAACCAAGTTGGTAGCAGAGCAGCGCCCCCAGGTATCCCAGGGTCGTCATATAGCACCATGCAAAGAGGGGCCAGCGCCAGGTGTTGGTTTCACGCCGCATAATCGCAATCGTCGCCACGCATTGCAGGCACAAGGCGTAGAAAACCATGAGTCCTATAGCCATCGGCACAGTGAAGACGCGGCTCCCGTCAGGACGGCTCGATTGTTTGATGCGTTCGATTAGCGAGGCCTCGTCTTCGGCATCGATCGCATAGATCGTCCCGAGGACCGCGATGACGACCTCGCGCGCTGGAAAAGACGCAATGACAGCGGCGGTTACCTTCCAATCCCAGCCCAGCGGGGCGAACAGTGGCGCTACCGACTTACTCGCGGTACCGAGATAACTGTGTTCCAGCATCAACTGGGCGGTTTGGGGAGCGCTTGGCGCCAGGGCCGGATCGTGAGCCGGCATCGTTTGTGGAAAGCTAGCTAAAAACCAGATCAAAATTGCGACGCTGAAAATGACGGTTCCCGCGCGTTTCAAGAAAATTTTCGCCCGGGTGTAGAGCTTGATGAGTACCGAACGAAAATTCGGCACCCGATACGGGGGAAGCTCCATTAGGAACGACGGCGTCGGACCGCGTAACAAGGTTCGATTCAGGAGGTAGGCGGTGAGTACGCCGCCAACGATGCCGAGCAAGTAAAACCCTAACAGTACGAGACCTTGGAGCTTGACCCATCCGCCGAGATATTCATGCGGTGGAATAAATGCGGCGATGAGCAGCGCGTAGATGGGTAGCCGCGCCGAGCAGGTCATGAAAGGCGCCGCCACAATCGTCGCGATCCGATTGCGCGCATCCGGGATCACGCGCGTGCCCATGATGCCGGGTACGGCGCATGCGAAGCTCGAGAGCATGGGAATGAACGATTGACCGCTGAGTCCGCACCAGCGCATCAATCGGTCCATCAGAAATGCCGCGCGCGACATATAGCCGGTATCTTCGAGCAGAATGATAAATCCGAACAGGATGATGATCTGGGGCAAAAATACGATCACGCTGCCGACCCCCGCGATGATACCATCGCTCAAGAAGCTCGCCAGCAGGGGTGACGTTACCGAGGCATCGATCACGGCGCCCAACGTGCCCGATCCGGTATCGATGAAGTCCATCACGGGAGCCGCCCAGGCGAACACCGATTGGAATACGACGGCCATCGTCAGGACAAAGATCAGGCTGCCGAATACCGGATGATTCAATACCTTGTCAATAAAGTCGGCACGGTTGCTCGACGCTAATTCACGCTGCTCGACGACGTTGACCACTTTGTTGATCCATGCATAGCGATTCCGCGCCTCGAGCGTCGCAAGGCTGCGCCCCTGACCGATTTCCTTGCGTAGCGCTTCGAGCCGCGAGCCGAGCGTGGGATCGATCGAGAGCAGACGGCATTCGGCGTACCCGCCCACGTCGATCAATGCACGCTCGACCTCTGGGGCGCTCACCGGGTGGTCGATATCGTTCAGTTCCGCCGCCAAACCGAACGCGGCTGCATTAAGCACTTGATCAATAGCGGGGCGTGCGGCGGGGGTGGCGTGTAAGGCCGCGTCGACCGCTGTTTGCAGATCCTGCAGACCTTCACCGCTGGTCGCGCACATCGGGATCACCGGCGCACCAAGCATACTCGCGAGCCTTTCGATATCGATCACCGTGTTGCGCGACTCGGCGAGATCCATCATGTTGAGGACGACGATCATGGGCAGCGGCAGTTCCAGAACCTGGGAGGCTAGGAACAGGTTGCGGCGCAAGTTATTGGCGTCAACAACGACGATAACGGCGTTGGGTTTCCCGATTTCCTCGACGCGGCCAAGGAGCACATCGATCGCGACCATCTCATCCGGTGATTGCGCCGCGAGGGAATAAGTGCCGGGCAGATCAACGACAATGATCTCGCGTCCGCCAATTTGCGCTTTGCCGCGTAGATGTTCGACCGTGACGCCGGGAAAATTTCCGACCTTCTGACGCATCCCGGTGAGGGCATTGAAAAGTGTGCTCTTACCCGTATTGGGATTCCCGAGCGTGATGAGAACCGGCAATTTGACCTTGCCTTTTGCGGATTCAGCCTGCATTTCTCACTCGCGTCTCTAACGGGGCGGTTCGTTTAGAGGACGTAACGACCCCACTGATTGAGGAAGCGGAGCCTCCTCGTCACCGCGGTTCGACGAGTATGGTTTCAGCTTCAGCGGACCGTAAAGACAGGGAGTAGCCAAGGACCCGGATCTCGATCGGATCACCGGCCGGTGCACGACGTAGGACGTCAACCGTCTCGCCTTCGAGCACGCCGAGCTGCATTAACCGTTGGGTCATCGCATCATCATGCGTAAACCCGCTGACCGTTCCCGTTTGTCCCGGCTTGAGTGAAGCCAGTGACCGTGTCATCGGCGCCACAGTTTTCGTAGAATTGATCCGTGGGTCCGTTTGATGACGTCGACATGGACGAGATCCGCATCGGATCGCGTCACTGCCCAGCGTGTTTCGTCTATTGTCAGCAGGAGTGGATCACCGCTTAGCAGCACGCCGATTTCAACCCCTGGAACGACGCCCCTGGCGGCTAATTTTGCTCCGAGCTTTGGATCACCTTCACCGATATCCACGATCAGTGCGCGATCACCGTGGCGCAGCGAGGCGAGGGTCGTTGATAGCGGGTTCAATCGTGTGCTCATACCGGTAGACGTAATCTCAATGTAAATGCATATGATTCTAAGTTAGCATAGCTAATCATACTATCTTCCGGGGTATTTGTCACCGCTTCGGGTCGAAAAGTTGACCGCTATCAATTCTGGCGCGACGAGATGGAAGGACGATAGTAGGGAACGATCTCCAGGATCCGGTTATCGAGGTGCTGTTCTTTTATGCCGCGCCAATATTCGGGCGTGAGCAGGTCGCCGTGGACCTCCAGAAACAGTTTCTTTAAGGCTTTGTCCATCGCCAGGAACTTAATGAATTCGGCTGGAAATATATCGTTTTTCCCAACATAGAACCAGCTGTCCGGACGCATCTCGTCTTCGTCGAATGAGGGCTGTGGTAAGTCGCGATAATTGCAATCCGTGATCAGGCAGAGTTCGTCGTAGTCATAAAAGATCACCCGGCCGTGGCGGGTCACGCCAAAATTTTTAAGCAGCAAATCGCCGGGAAAAATATTTGAGAAGGCAAGGTCCTTGATCGCTTGCCCGTAGTCGAGTACCGCAAGTTCGACGTCGCCCCGATCATTCTCCTCGATATACAGGTTCAGCGGCGTGACCCGCCTTTCGATGTAGAGGTGATCGATCACGAGTTGGTCACCGTCTATACGTACGCATTTTGCCGTCGCATCAAGCAATTCTTCCAATAACTCCGGTGAAAACCTGCTCAGTGGAAACTCGATATGACGAAATTCCTGGGTATCGATCAGCCGGCCGGCACGATCGTGTTTGAAGACAAACTGATACTTCTCCATAACGTCTTTGTGGCTGATATTTTTCGGATAGCCGAAACTGTCGCGAATGATTTTGAATACGAGGTCGTAGCTGGGGAGGGTAAATACGAGCATCACTAATCCCGGTGCGCCGCGCGCATGCACGAACTGATCCTGTGTGCGTTTGAGATGCCGGGTCATCGTGCGGTAACGTTCTGTTTTACCCTGCCTGACGCGCCCCAGAACAGTGTAGAGTTCATCTAACGGTTTATCAGGAAGTATTGACTTCATGAAGTAGACCGCACCCTCGACCGGTTCTACGTCGACGAAGAAATACGAACGGGTGAAACCGAAAAGTATGCTTACCTCTTCCGCCGACATCAGGACCGCATCGACCGCGATGCCCGCTGCCGAATGTTTGAGAACGATAATCAAGGGCGCGGAAGCCGCGGACCAGAAGATTTGGCCGACAAGATACGCGCGCGAAGATTGATAGAATACCGGTTGCATGAACTCAATGCGCAAGATCTCTAAGGCGTCGAGGCTGCACTTGTCAACGTGGCGCGTGATCTCGCCCTTGATGAATTCCAGATCGAGATGCCGTTCGGCGTATGGTGCATCAAACGCGAAGTCATTTAAAAAGCATTCGATAATGTCGTCAAGGGTTGTCCAGTTGATGTATCTGCGGTGCTTAACGAGATAGCGGTGGTGTTCTTCGGTTTCCAGCCGGAGGGTGACGAACTCGATTTCCGGATCAATGCCAACGGTATTGAACAGGTGTCGGTTGATGGAATTGTAATAAGTTTTAGAGAATTCACCGTCCGGAATATCGTTGACTCTATCGCCAAAGAACTTCTTCAGCAGACGCCAGGTTTCGCGGTCGGTTCTGCTCTCACCAAGCAGCCGGTCGAGTGCGGTGACGCTGCGCTCGATCGATTTTGTATAGAGTTCTATGCGCTCGCCGAGATCGCGCTGCGCGGCACTCCACTCCCGCTTCTCGAAGCGTTTTTTTGCGCGCTCGGTGATACGTCGGAAATTGTTGTTGTAGTTGATAAACGCCTGAAAAATGGCGTTCCCAGCCTTGCTGACGAGCTCGCGTTGATCCACTGGAGGTTTGTCGTTATGCAGCTCGCGGCGCTATCGCCCTGCGGGAGCCTGTCGGACTTAGGAGTAATCTATCGCGCAGATGGGAGAGCGGCCCAAATATCCATAATTTTTCGTTACATAGAAGCAACTCAGCGCCTCGAAATCCCAAACATTTGTCCTTGCTCTCCCGCCTTGCTCACGACGATTGCCTAAGTCCGACAGGCTTCTTAGAGTCTCTCGATCAAGGCATCAGCGAATTCGCTACACTTGACTTCAGTCGCGTCTTGCATCAAGCGAGCGAAGTCGTAAGTAACGATCTTGTCCGCAATTGTTTTGTCCATTGCGCCAATAATCGAATCCGCGGCCTCGGTCCACCCTAGATAGCGCAGCATCATCTCGCCGGAGAGCAGCACTGATCCCGGGTTTACTTTGTCAAGCCCGGCATATTTCGGCGCCGTTCCGTGTGTCGCTTCAAAAATCGCGTGACCGGTGTCGTAGTTGATATTTCCGCCAGGTGCGATACCGATCCCGCCTACCTGGGCCGCTAACGCATCGGAGAGGTAGTCACCGTTCAAATTCATGGTCGCAATGATGTCAAATTCGGTTGGCCGCGTCAGGACCTGCTGCAGCGTGATATCCGCGATTGCGTCTTTGACCAGGATCCGCCCGGCGTCGAGTGCGCTGTGCTGCTCGTCATTCGCCGCCTGGCTGCCTTTGTCCGCGCGCGTCCGCTCCCATTGATCCCAAGTGTAGGTCTGATCCGCAAATTCGGTCTCCGCAAGTTCGTAACCCCAGTTACGAAACGCGCCTTCGGTGAATTTCATGATATTGCCTTTATGCACGAAGGTGATGCTCTTACGGCCATTGTCGATTGCATATTGGATTGCCCCGCGAACCAGGCGGGCAGTGCCTTCTTGCGACACCGGTTTGATCCCGATCCCCGAACTCTCGGGGAAGCGGATCTTCCCGTACAAATCGGGGAAGTTTTCAGAAAACATCCGCAGGAATCGCGTATTCTCCTCGCTTCCCTGTTCGAACTCGATCCCGGCATAGATGTCTTCGGTGTTTTCACGGAAGATCACTATGTCAACGAGCTCCGGATGCCGTACTGGCGACGGTACGCCTTTAAACCAACGCACTGGCCGCAGACAAATGTAGAGGTCGAGGATCTGGCGAAGCGCGACGTTCAACGAACGGATGCCGCCCCCGATCGGGGTGGTTAAGGGGCCCTTGATGGCAACCAGATATTCGCGACACGCATCGAGCGTGGCATCAGGCAGCCACGAACCGGTCAATTCATTAGCCTTTTCGCCGGCATAGACTTCCAGCCAGTTGATCAATCGCTGAGAGCCGTAGGCCTTGGCCACCGCGGCGTCGAGGACACGGCTGCTCGCATTCCAGACATCCGGTCCAATTCCGTCGCCCTCGATGAACGGAATAATGGGGTCGTCAGGAACCTCCAGCCGGCCGTTTTGGATCGTGATTTTGCTCCCGCTTAACGGGGTTTCTATTGTTGCAGCCATTACCCCACCTCTCGGAATCTGATCCGACGGATTATAAACGAATCGCCAGCATGTCGTTTTGATGCGCTGCAACAGAGTTTAACACAGGTGTTTTAGGCCCAGCGGATCCGCTGGCCGACCGACCCCCCCATATCCTGATGCGGCGGCTATGAGTAGTTCAAATGGAGTATGTGACAATGTTTTAATTGAGTATCCCACAAGCATGTCATATGCTCCCAAAAATGCATTGATCGCAAGTAATAATATCGCTAAGCTATTGAATTATAAATACAGAATAATATTGTTTGATGGCGACAAGCACGACCGCGCGTTGCTCGGTCTGGCGCTTCGCAGCGCTTTGCCGAACTCGGAAGTCCTTGAGGCCTCGTCCGCGGTGGAGGTGGCGCATCATATCAGCGACGGCGCCATCGACGCCGTGATCGCCGACCCCGTCGCTCGTTTCGGCGAAATAATTGCGATCATGGTGGATATTCGCAAACGTTATCCTGCGTGTTTGTGTTGGTTGTTCAGTGGTGAAGGCTCTTTGCCGTCCCTACGCGATTGTGTCGGTCGCGGCATCGATGGGCGGTTTGCAAAGACCAGCTCCGGATTTCTCGAACTGCCAAAGGCTTTGGCCGACAGACTACGGTGGCTCACCGAGTTGAAACATCAATTAGCGGTGGATACCGGTGCTATCTTTTCATCTGTATTTCCAGGAGCCACCTGCCTGATTTCCGACGACGGTAATCTTTTGATGGTCAGTGAGGAATTTGAACGTCTGGTGGAGCAGCCACGATTTAGTTTGGTTGGTCAACCATTCGTGCAGTTTTGGTTGGACGCGAAAAAACGTGAGGAATGGCAGGGGCGGATGGCGCGGGGGCCGCGAAGCTGGGAATTCGCCGGCCGCTTCAGGTGCCCGCGTGTGGACAAACCGGTGATGGCGATGGCCCTTAGGATGCTGGGCTCGGAACCCAGTGGACTTAAACGATGGGCCGGCAGCATGACCGATGTTTCCGGCCTTACGATTGCCGGTTCGCCCTCTGGTACGGAGGCTGGTGGCCTTGATAGCGAAGTGGAACAGATCGCATTCGCCTTGTCACACGATCTGCAGGCGCCACTCAATTCCCTGGCCAGTCATGCGCAAACGTTACAGCAGGCGTTGCAGGGAGAATCTGAAGAAATTACATCCGCGGTGAAAGAGGTTGATGGATTGACAAAACGCATGCAGCAAATGCTTGATGGGATTCTGGAGTATTCCATGCTCGCATCGACTGCCAAGGGGCGAGAGATAGTCAGTCTTGATGGTGTGTTGGAAGAGACGATTGCCAATCTGCGCAGCATCATCGATGAATCGGGTGCGACTATCGAGCATCAAGCATTGCCGGCTCTGGCGATCGCTCGAACGCAGATGATTCAGGTATTCCAGAATCTGATCAGCAACGCGATAAAATTTCGGGGCGCGCGCATACCGCGAATCAGGATCAGCGCGGTCGAAACCAGAGAATGTCTGCGCATTAGATTTGATGACAACGGTATAGGCATCGAATCAGGTAATATAGAAAAAATCTTCGATATGTTTCAGCGCCTGCACGGCGATTCCGAATATTCGGGTGTTGGTGCCGGGCTTGCGATTTGCCGCCGTATCATGCGCGCCCACGGCGGCGAGATCCAGGTGGAATCGACCCCAGGGCGCGGCTCTTGCTTTATACTGGAATTTCGGGGCGCCATAGTTCGAACCATAGATGCCAGTGGCGGTGTAAACGAAGCCGTCGGATAAAACAAATGAAGAATTGCAAAGTTTTGCTTGTTGAAGATATTGCTTCGGAAGCAAAGCTTATCATGAAGCATTTGAAGTGCATCAGTGGCTGGCGCTTTTCAGTGCACCATTGTGACCGTCTTGAATTGGGTATTCAGCGCGTTGCGGAACAACGCTACGACATCATCCTGTTGGATCTAAATCTTCCCGACTGCGCCGGTATCGAAGTGTGTCAGAGGATGCATCAGGCCGCGCCACAGATCCCGGTCATCGTACTAACGAATCAAAACAGCGTGGAACTCGGCGCCAAGGCAATGCGCGAGGGCGCCCAGGATTACTTGATTAAGCGCGAGGTGGACGGGCCATTGCTCGGACGCGCTATCCGCTATGCTATTGAGCGCGAACGAACGGAACATGCTTTGAGACAGAGTGAGCAACGTTACTCTTTAGCTGTGGCCGGTGCGAATGACGGGATCTGGGATTGGGACCTGACCAACAATTCCGTGCATTTTTCCGAGCGATGGAAGGCCATTCTCGGTTATTCTAAAAGAGAAATTGCGGACCGCATCGAAGAATGGTTCGATCGCATCGATCAGCGTGACCGAGAATTATTCGATGAAGCATTGAACCAGCACATGGAGGGCCGATCGACGCATTTCGAGTGTGAATACCGGATGGTCGCGCGTGGTGATGAGGTGCGTTGGGTCTTGAGCCGTGGTTTAGTCGTACGCGACGATAGCGGACAGACACTGAGGATCGCGGGCTCGATGACCGACATCACCCGGCGTAAACAGACTGAGGCGCGTCTACTTCATGAGGCAATGCACGATGCATTAACTGGTTTGCCGAATCGTAATTTGTTTGTTGACAGACTCGATCTGGCATTACGGCGGTTTCGTCGTGATCCGACGCATATGTTCGCCGTGCTGTTTTTCGATCTCGATCGCTTCAAACACGTTAATGACAGCCTTGGCCATGCCGTGGGTGACGAATTGCTTGCACAGATCGCGGGGCGGCTCGAAAGCTGTCTGCGGCCAGGCGATACATTGGCACGTCTTGGCGGAGATGAGTTTGGGATAGTTCTGAATGATATCGATGGGCCGACCGATGCGATTTATGTTGTCGAACGCCTTCAGGAAGCACTCTCCGAACAAGTGGAAATAGAAACGCATTCGGTATATACCTCCGCGAGCATTGGTATAGCAATCAGTTCGGACCTGTACCGGACCTCGGATGAAATCGTGCGGGATGCGGACATCGCCATGTATCGCGCAAAGAATTCGGGACATGCTACCTACGCGGTCTTTGATACCTCGATGCATGATCAGGCGATGTTGCAGCACCGCATGGAGACCGATCTGCGTCGCGCACTCGAACGCGGTGAATTTGACATCTTCTATCAGCCAATCATCGAAATGGATTCGGAACGGATCCAGGGGTTTGAGGCTCTCCTGCGCTGGCAGCATCCTTCACGCGGACTGATTATGCCGGACGAATTCATTGGTATCGTGGAGGAGACGACGCTCGTCGCACCGATCGGTTGGTGGGTGATCGAGCGGGCGTGTCATAACCTCGCAACCTGGCAGAGCTTGTTTCCGCTGGATCCCCCTCTCGGTATGAGCGTCAATGTTTCCGGCAAACTCTTTTTTGCCGAT
>DAOWDI010000141.1 GCA_030639105.1 Gammaproteobacteria bacterium
CGCCAACGTCATCTGGCGGGGTGAGGGCGGTTATGATCTCGTGACCGTCGGCAGCCCACAGACGGGTACATGGCGGATCAATACGGAACCCGACCCGGACAATCGCGTCTTGATCGTCACCGACTTGAAGCTCGAATTAGATGCACTCCCGACAAATATTTTAGCGGACGAGTCTCTGACGATCAGTGCATATGTTACCGAACATGGTCAACCGGTGGTGCGGCAGGATTTCCTCGAACTGTTGCAGGCCGAGCTTACGGTATTCGGTCTGGCCTCTGAACAGAGTGATATTTCTTCCATCCCACTTGATCCGGAACTCGCGCGGTTTGTCACCAAGCGTGCGATCGACTTGCCGGCAGGAGACTATGAATTTGCGGTGCGTGTCGATGGCGGCACCTTCCAACGGGAGAAACGCTCGAAGATACGTATACACGGCGCGCCGGTCACGTTTTCAATCAGGGTCGCACAAGACGGACAGACACTGGAATTTTCAGCCCGTGCCAAAGCAGAATTAGTTGCGCCCGAATCACTCGCCGCTCTAGTGCTCGTGGCGAGGCCTGACGGATCGAACGATGTGTTCGACCTGCCGCCGTTTATAAATCATGAAGCAGGGCTGTCGATACCGGCGCCATTAAACGGTGTCTACCACATTGTACCGCGCCTGTTGGGCCGATACGTGAGTGGGCGTGTCCTGAACATTAAAGGCACGCGGCAGGCGGCGGAAATTACCGCGGGAGCAGATACTCTGGTGCCGCCGGCAGAAGATCCACGGGAGTCCCCCGTGGCGGCGCCAAGGATCGACTGGTTACGCAGCGGAGCGATCGTGCTGATCGGCAACGTCATCGTCGCAACGTTGCTTGGTATCGTATGGTTGATGCTGGGGCGGCGTCGGCTGATCCCATCAAACCGCGTTGTGCTTCAATGATTACCACATCGCTTGAGATTGCTTTGCTCATATTGACCGTTGAATTCGGACTCCTCGCCATCGCGATCAGTCTTTTTTCCTGCCGCGGCGCCCGTACGGCGGAGGCGGAAATGACGGCAGATGCCACCGAACTCGTGAGCAAAGTATCGAATACCGAAGATTCCCGCCGCATAGCTCTGGAAACAGTCTTCCGGGACAAATATCAATACGAGGGTGATGAACTTGATGCCACGGTAGATAAATTTATGGCTCGTGAGAAAGCGTTTTACAATGTAGTGGTTGGTACTTTTCTAGGGCACGGTAAAAATAAAATCTCTAACCTGAACGACGAGCTAACCAAGGTCGTGGCGCCCTGGATCAGTATCATGCCGAAAAAGATGCTCGATGCCGAGGCCGCCGGATCGCTGGTGGCCGAGAAGTCACAGCTGGAGGCGGAACTTGGCGAGACCAAGCAGGTTCTGGAAAAAATGATTTCGGAATACAACCGTGCGTTCCGCATCGAAGCTACCGAGAAGGCTACCGTCGATGCATCGACGCGCGATCCTAAAGACGACGAGATGGCTGAAATTGAGGATATCGGCGACCCATTGCCGAGCGTCGATCTCACCACCGACGCTTCCACGCGGAGCAATGACGAGTCGTCAGTTTCAACACAGCCGGATGAGGACGCCATGGCTCGAGTCGTGGACATCGACATCAACGTTGAGGAGGCGGACGATCCGGGGCTCGTTAGCGCCATGATCGACGAATTCGACGAGGAACTGGAGGCGGTCGCACAAACGCCGGTCGATCGAGCCGATAAACCGATGACCGCCGATGATCTCGACGACCTGATGGAAAGCCTCGAGTCCGAGCCCTTCGACGACGTCCAAACGGCTTGAAGCATGGAGATCGATTGGTCCGTCCGCGGCTAAGCCGGTTTTCCCCTGAGCCGAGATTTCGTCAAGCGCCCACCGGCGCTCGAATGCGGTGTTCTTACTAAGGAGTCCCCGGATTTTTCGAGTTCCCGAGCTTCGTCGGCAAGGCGCGCGGCGGCGCGCATCATTTCATGACCGGCCGCAACCAGCATGATGTATTTGGCTGGGTCCTGCTCGGAGAAACAGCCCTTGGAGGTAACGGTGGCGACCGCTTCGGCGACCTTCAGCGCCGCGAGCGCCTTAGCAGCCGCATAGGGATTGGCAAATTCGCCGGCTGTTACCGCGCGCTCAGCCGTGAGGTTGACTTTCGGCATTTCTGGCGTCGCACCGGATTGTAGCTCGCCGATCACGCGATCTAACTCGTTTTGGATAAAGCGCAGAACCCCGGTCGAGGCGAGTACCTTGATCACGTCTGCATTGAACAGCGCCATTTCGCTCGGATCGAGAAATTCTCGGCGTGCGCCGATCATTGGGTCGGAGACGAGGACGAAGAAGCCCTGGCCTTTGGGGATAGCGATGACCTGCTTGCCTTCGTCGTTTTTCTTGTAAAACGCTTTCTTGGACGGTCCGTCCGATACGGTGATGATGGGGATCCCAGCCTCCGCAATGCGGGTGCGCGAATTTTTCGGGCCGGGTAGCGCGGCGTTGGGGCTCACCATCAATATCAGATCCGGGTGGCACTCGATCACCGACCCGGTTGGGTCAGCACAGGCTTCGGGATCGAGTTTCGCACCGCTGGTGAATGCCCGCACCTGGAGATCTTCGCGGTCGGCCCGTTCATCCAACAGCAGATCGAGTAGCGGCGCTGTGCCGATGCAGCCGAGTTTTAGTACGCCAAGCTTGAATACATTGTTCGCCATTTAATCTTCCTTCAGCCGTATGAAATTGTCGTTGTGCAAATCGTGCCACCCGGGGAAATCGGATATTGCATCGCTATTTCCCGTTCGCAGCGATCAGCGCTTGCGTACGGGATTTGGACATCCACGGCGGGGACACACATTTATCGCAGCCGCGGTACCGCGAGTCAACCGCCCCGCGTCAGGATAATCGATCAAAGGGGACCAGCTCGCGCCGTTGATCGGGTAAGATAGACGTAATCATCAGTAATGCCTCAACACGCAATGGCAAACAAGGATGAAAGACAGCTGCCCAAGCACTCCGGTCGAGCTGAGATCGACCGGTTTTTGCACAAAGTCGCCGCTACACCCACTCCGAGACCAGCTGATCAGTGCGGCCGTTTGCTCTTTGCCATGGATGCTACCGCTAGCCGTGAACCAACCTGGAACCGCGCTTGCCAGATCCAGGGAGAGATGTTCGTACAGACCGCTGCACTCGGCGGTCTGGATGTTCAACTCTGCTACTATCGTGGTCTCAACGAGTTTCATTCCAGTGCTTGGCTGAACGGACCCGAGGCGCTAATTCAGCGCATGCAGAGCGTAAGCTGTCTTGGGGGCTACACCCAGTTGATACGGGTGTTACAGCATGCGCGCGACGAGACACGCAAGCGAAAAGTCGATACCTTGGTATTCATCGGCGATTGCATGGAAGAGGATGTAGACCAACTCCGCCACCTGGCCGGTGAACTCGGTATCTTGGGCGTACCCGCGTTTGTCTTCCAAGAGGGCGTCGATCCCGTTGCCGAAAATGCCTTTCGTCAGCTCGCCAAGCTCACCGGTGGCGCATATTACCGATTCGACGCCACCAGCGCCCAGCAACTTAGAGAACTATTGGGTGCGGTTGCGGTCTACGCCGCAGGCGGCCATCGTGCCCTTGAGGATTATGGACGGCGCCGCGGAGGCGTTGCGCCGCGGCTGATGGATCAGCTGAAAAGAGGTTGAGGCAGATAGTTCGCTAAGGTGGCAAGTACCAAACCGGCAATAATCAAGACACTGAATTTAGGCATGTTTTTCAGCAATGCTTTTCCTCTGGGAGCCTATCGAACTTGGTAGGCATTCGTCACGAGGGAAAGTCCGATTTGAGTCAGTTTTTGTCCTCTTTTGAGGCGAATAGTTATTCTATACTTAACGAAAAATTCGCCGGGAACGAATTCTCGCGCCAGCCCCGAAGCGGTGGAGCGCAGGGATGCGCGGAACAAAAAAGAGGACAAAAAATGGCCGAATTCGGCTTTTCCGCAAGTCAAGGTCCTAAGTCCGACAGCCTCCTAGGCCACGGCCTATCCCGCCACTGGCGTGTTGTCGCTCGGTCAGGCCGCGAACAACTCCGTCATCCGGGATCTTTGATTAACCATCCAGGATAAGTGCATTGGCCCGGGTGGTCATTGCCGCCTTGGTCCTGCTCGGGATCATTATGGCCGTGCGCTGGTTCGCTCGGACCCCGGCACCGGCCGTCGCACGCATCATTCGGCGCCTGGCTGTCACGCTAGCGATCATGGTACTCATCGCTTTTGCTGCTACGGGGCGGCTACATTGGCTTATCGCGCTACTGGGGGCCTTGGCCGCCGGATTAGTGAGGCTATTTCCGCTGCTGCGCTATGTGCCGCTTCTTAAGCAACTTTGGGCACACTTTCAGCCTAAGACCGGTAGCGCGTCGGGCCCATCGTCTCAACAGCGCTCCACAGTCCAAGCGCGTTTTATCCGGATGTGGCTTGACCACGCCAGCGGCGAGATGAGCGGAGAAGTATTGGACGGCAAGTACAAAGGCAGACGGCTCGATGACATGGCTGTCGATGATTTGCTGGGGCTGCTGGTGGAATGTCGCCGCGCCGATCAGGAATCAGCCGATCTGCTCATGGCCTACCTAGATCGAATACACGGTGACACATGGCGTGAACGGGATAGTGCTGCGGATGCGGGCGCAAAGACCTCCTCTGGCAGCGGACGTATGACCCGTGAGGAGGCCTATCAGGTGCTCGGCCTTGAAGCTGGAGCCGGCGAGCAGGCCATTATCGAGGCACACCGACGCTTAATGCAAAAGCTGCATCCCGATCGGGGCGGTTCGAACTATCTTGCCGCCAAGATCAATCAAGCCAAAGACTTGCTAGTGGGTAAAAAACCGTGAACAACGCCGCCAAGGCATACACGGCCTTATTCAACGGAAAGCTCCTGCGCGGTATAATCGCCACACTGTCGGCCAACAGGCTAACAACGGGTGACGCCTCAGCATTGGCGTCGCCTCGACCTTGACGCCGGAATGACGCTCAATCTTCCACAGCACATAGTCCACGCCGCCATCGAAAGTAAATGCCGCCTTCATGATCCGAAGCAGATTAATGATCTTCCCCTGGACACGCCTTACTCGCCAGGTTTGTCGTCCGATCCAGCGCCGCCGTTGTGAGAGCGCGGCGACGTAGTGCACGGGGTTCGAACGTTGATCGGCCTCTTCAATTTCGGGGTGCAGTGCGAGCACTAATCGCGTTACCGCTTCGTAACGGGCCAGGTTTCTCACGACTAAGCGGGTAGCGGTGCCGGGTTGTTCCGGGCGCAGTTCGGTTCGGTAGCTTGCGGACAGACCGGTCGTCCACAAGGTCTCGGCATCGAAATGCGGTGGCAGCAATGGTAATACTCTCGTTGCAAACGTCGTGATCGCGCGTTCAAGCGCAGCGACGACCTTGATGCGGACAGTATCATCGCGCGCAAAGGTCAATATGCAAGGTTGCGCGAAACGGGCCCAGAAAAAGGTGTGGAAGCATTTATGCGAGGTACGATGGATGAATTGATCGAGCGAGATGATCGCGTATTTCGTTCGCAGCGTGGCGCCTTCGAAATCCATTTCATGATAGAAGACGTTGGGCGGCAGCAATCTGTTGGCAAAAGCCAGCGCGCGTTTCGAATAGACGTTGCGATAGTCATCGACGATAACGAAGATGTCCAGGATGCCGTCTTCTTCAGTACCGCTACGAAAACATGATCCGTAGTACAGAACGCCGAGTACCTTATCACCGTAACGGGCGCACAGTTCGTTGCTCAGTGCTGCTGTCGCCGGGGAAACGTCTATGCGCTGCTCGGCATCGAGGAGAGTACGGAGGTCGTCTGGACAATAGGAAGCATCCGTATTCATTTGCCTATTATCGATGGTTTCGATCAGACTTGGGAACCGTCGGTCGTCAGTGATTTTTCGTATACCCGGTAGCGCTTGGCCACGACCCCGCCGATACTTTCGATGATGCTTCGCATCGATTTGTTCTCTTCGAGTATCCACCCCATTTCGACCTCTGTCGCACCTCGATCGAGAACCGGTTGCTTGATGGCGCCGATCATCGCGAGGGATATCCCGCTGCCCGTGAGACCCCGCTGGTAGTCTTTGCGGATACCCATGAGCGCAACGCGTACGGATTTGGGATGGGATACCTTGACTCGCCACAAGAATTTGAGCCAAGCGAATGGAAACAGACGTCCATTCATATCACTAATCACCTCGTTAATGTTTGGGAGACAGATAATAAAAGACACGGCCGTACCGTCGATCTCGCCAATCTTGATGAAATCATTATCGACCAGCGATTTCAACAGCATCCCGACGTCCTTAAATTCGGCCTGAGTAAACGGTACGAACCCCCAATTTTCCGTCCATGCATTATTGAAAATGTCGCGGAGGGTTTCGATTTCGTCGAGTAGTCGTTCGCGCTTCAGGGACCTCAGCGTGAATTGGCCTTTGCGTGCGCGTGTCGATCGTTCGACAATCTTTTCCATTGTCGATGTCATGGGGTAGTCGGGGGGCATCCGATAGGCGACCATATCTTTGGTTTTCCGATAACCGCAGGCCTCGATGAGTTCTGCGTAGTATGGGCGTGCGTGGCCCATGAAGATCGATGGTGGGGAGTCGAATCCTTCAACCAGTAAGCCGCATTCTTCATTGATCGACAGATTGAAGGGTCCTTCGACTCGGTGCATACCGTTCGCGCGCAACCAGGATTCGGCCACATCGAACAACGCCGTGAAAACCTCCGGGTCTTTTTCGCCCTCGATCATGCCGAATGCTCCGGTCGCATCGTTATAGCGTTCGAGGCGTAAATGGTCGATCTGGGCGCTGATCCGGCCGACGGGGCTTTTGCCGCGGCATGCTACCCAGGCACGCCATTCGGC
>DAOWDI010000283.1 GCA_030639105.1 Gammaproteobacteria bacterium
AAATTTGATCCTGTATCTGTATTGGTTTTTATTGCCATAAGCAAACATCTTATCCGTCCAGCATGCCGCGAGGAGCACAATGCAAAGATCTCAGCGCTTTACCCACCCCGGAAACTACCCACGAAACTTACTTACGAGGTAAAAAAAAGGGGCGCTTGATGCGCCCCGGGATGACAATGTGTCGGTGATGGAACTGGTGTTCGGGCAGGCCGTCCTAGCCCGTCACCTCTTTTGCGATCTCATGCATCCAGCGGCCGACTCCGCGGAGATATTACCCGCCCCAACTGCTACCGACGGTGAAGACGAAACCTTCGCACAGGTCATCGTCGCCGCCGGCGAGAACGTCGTCGCAATCGTCACCGGCCTCGAACCAGGAGACGGCGAAATCCAGGATCCCGATGGACTTGGACAGTTCGATCGAGTAGTAGAAGTAGTCATAGCCGCCGGGAAAGGTTTTGTCGCCGTCAACTTCGAGGTAGTTCATATTGGTGGTGAGAGCGAAGCCTTGCGGCAGGGCAAGCCCGATGAAGCTCTCGATGTGGATGCCATCGTCGTCTTCGCCGAAGTAATCCGGCGACCAGTCGAAGCCGATGCCGATGGACGGTTCAACCGTGAAGCCCTTGAACGTGAGGCCCTCGAACGTATAGTCGAGGTTGCCGTAGGCCTCGACGTAATCGTATTCGCCGGCGCCGAAATTTTCGTCGTGGTCGGGATAATAGTAGTAGAGGCCGCCGATATCCCAGTTGATGCCGTTGGCAAACGAACCGGTAAATCCGCCGTAGAGGTTCGTTTCAACCGAAGCCGGACTGTTGGTTTCCAGCCCGGGAAATTCGATCGAAGATGCCCAGAAACCGACGTAAGCGCCGAACGGCGTATATTTGTAGTCGAAGCCGCCCTGGATCGCGAAGTCCTCGTCGGACTGGGTAAAGCCGCGGAACTGGTACTCCGTGGCGGCGAGGACGTTTGCACTAAATGAGTGCGGAGACGCCTCGTCCGCGGCGACCGCGCTTAGCGGTTGGGCCAATACGATGGCGATGACAATTGTGAAAATAAATCGTTTCATGGATGAAGTCCTCCTCCTACCAAAAGCACCTTATCAAAAAGTTGTCGGATGTGGCGTTATCGGATCCTTCTGTGTCGCCACATTCTTTATGTGTCTTCGACATCCTGCACGTGTTGTGCCAGTCTTATTGAGACTCACTAGGTGATTATATATCAGTTGATTATATTTTATGTATAAGAAAGTACATTAATATCAATCCAGATTGTCACTAATGGAAACGCGCTGTTCTGATGCGAATATGGCGAGGTCGCACGCTTTCGGTGCGGATCCGCGCTTAGCGGCGATAGATTCACCTTCGGAGATCGCAAGCCGCCTGCGATCCGCGCGACGACAGTGCCGATCCCTTAAGGCTGAGGAAAAGACCTTCTACGTATCCCCTTCCTGCCGCGGGTCCGCGGAAAACCGGGCGCCTCCCGGGGTTAATGACTGGTCCCGCGCGATCCCGAGATCTTGTTATAGACATTGTATTTACCCGAGGGCTTTTTCATCGGGATCCGCTTGATCTCCTCGAGGGTGTTGCCGTCGTAAACGATTAGGGCGCCGTCCATCTCCCACAGGCTTAACAGCGCATAGGCGCCGTCGCGGGTGAATTCAATGTGCGCCGCCGTCTGACCGGGAGATGGGCGTAAGGTGGCCTTGATCTCGAGGGTTGCCTTGTCGATCACATGTACCGCATCGCGGTTTGGCCCGAAGAATACATCGACCCAGGCATAGGGCGAATTTTCATGGCTGCGCATGAAAAACCCGGGGCCGAGGGTTTCGATGCGTTTGATCGTCTGCCAGGTCTGCGTGTCGACGATACTGACCGCGCTTTCCTTCAAGTGTGGCGTCGCCATGACCGTCCTGCCGCGGTATTCCCAGGTGATCCCGGAGGCGAGATGCGGTAGGCCGGGCAAGTCCACCTCGGCGATCTTTTTACCGGCCTGCAGGTTCACGACCTGAGCATGTTGGGCGCCGCGCGACGCACCGAGGAGGTGCTCGTAGCTGGGATCGAAGAAAAAGTCGTCGAGATAATCGTCGAGTTTGATGCGCCGTACGGGAAAGCGTTCGCCGATGTGCGAAGGTGGACCGTCGGTGTACGGTATCTCCCAGACCTCTTTCAGATCCTTTAGCGCGGCAATGAAGCTTTCCCGTGCCGGCGCCGCGTACACCGCGCTCACCCGCGAACTCTCGCCATGATCATTTTTGACTTGGATGATCTTCAGGAGCGCTAATGTCGCTGCGTCGAATACCACGAGGGTATGCGGAAGGTAGTTCGCGACCATGACATAGCGGCCATCGCCCGACACCGCAAGATTCCGCGTATTGATCCCCGCGCGGATTTCGGCAACGAGTTCAAGCCGATACAGATCGAACTTCGAGATCCAACCGTCGCGGGAAGCAAAATAGACGAAGCGCCCGTCAGGTGAGAACTTGGGGCCGCCATGCAGCGCGTGACGCGACTTGAAGCGGTGGATCGGCACCAGCCGGTCGCCGTCGAGTATCGATACGTGGTGATCGCCGGACTCGACCACGACGAACAAGTTTAGCGGATCGTCTACCGCCGGCACCGCATCCGGTGTCGAGCGCGTCGCTTGCGATTGAATGTGACTCGCGGCGATCGCTTCGCCATCCCAGCGCGGTATCGTGGCGGGCGGCGTATAGATGAATTCGACCAGGGCGCCGATCTGTTCGTCGTTGAGTTTGTCGCCGAAGGGCGGCATCTGCGTCGCTGGCAGACCGTTGCGGATCGCCTGCGCCGCAGCTGCCGGCTGTAATCGGGTAAGGTTGCCGGGCAATAGTGCCGGACCGCTCAAACCGAGGCGATTAGGCCCGTGACAGCGCGCGCATTGTTCGGTGTAGGCCGGTGGAACGACGTCCTCGGCAACGGCCGCGACGACGAACAAGCAGCCGATGATAATTGCGGATCGATACACCCCGTTTTGCCTAATTACTCAGCCCGTGACCGTGGCCGGCGCCCGCTCGTCGGCGCCGATCGCGATCTCTTCGTCATAGAGGTAACAACCCGGATCTTCAGCCCAGGCGTCGCCGGTCATCTGGTGCGCCCGCACCCGCGTATTGCCGCCACAGATATCGAGATAAGCGCACTCGGCGCAGCGGCCTTTGAGCGGTCGCGGCCGGGAATTGAGCCCGGCCATCAATGGGTCGCCGTGGTCGGACCAGATGGCGGAAAACGGACGTTCGCGCACGTTGCCGAGCGTGTAATGCCACCAGAACGTATCCGGGTGTACGTTGCCGAGGTTGTCAATGTTGGCTATATCGATGCCAGATGCATTGCCGCCCCATTGCGCAAGCTTGGCGCGCATATGCCCGAGGCGCTCGGGAAAGCGCCGTGCTATCCAATGCAGTAGATAGACACCGTCCGCGTCGTTATTGCCGGTGACGAACTCGCGCTTGTGGCCGTTAGTCGTGTCTGTCCAGCAGACCTCGAACAGATGGTCCATGACCTCGCGCGTCGTTTGCAGCGCGGCATCGGTTTTACGATTGCGATTGCCGCGTCCACCGTAGTTGAGATGCGAGAGGTAGAATTTGTCGATCTCCTCATCGTCCAGCAGCTGCATCATCCGCTCCAGCTCATGCGCATTGTCCTGGGTTACGGTAAAGCGCAGTCCGACCTTGATGCCGTTGCTTTTGCACAGCCGCACGCCGTTCAATGCGCGATCGAACGCGCCGGCTTTGCGGCGGAAGGTGTCGTGCGTATCCTTGATGCCATCGATACTGATCCCGACATAGTCGTAATTGGCCGCCGCGATCCGATCGATATTGGTTTGGTCGATCAAGGTGCCGTTCGAGGACAGGGCGACATAGAACCCGAGTTCCTTCGCGTGAGCCGTGATCTCGAATATGCCGGGACGCAACAGCGGCTCGCCGCCCGAGAGGATCAGGGCTGGTACACCGAAGGCCTTCAGGTCGTCCATGACGTCAAGGATATCGGCGGTATCGAGTTCGCCCGGAAAGTTCCGGTCGGCGGAGGTCGTATAGCAGTGTTTGCAGGCGAGATTGCAGCGGCGCACCAGGTTCCAGATCACCACCGGGGCGGGTGGCCGGCGCTTGCGGCCGAGCGGCGTCGGGTGGGCTAGTTCCTGCATGAATTGTGAGACTCTGAACATCCAGTGGTTTCCTATGCGGTGATCCGCAAACCCGTCTTTTTGAGTATCGCCGTACTGTAGAGCACATCGTGCGCGCCCGCGCTGTGCTTCAGGATATCGGCGATCTGGGCTACCTTTTCCTCAACCTCACCGCGATTGGCCCCGTGCACCATGGCGAATAGATTATAAGGCCAGGCCGGGGGCCGCCGCGGGCGATGATAGCAGTGAGTGACGAAGTCGAGCGCACCCACCGTCGTACCGGCGGTCTGTAGTTCGTTGTCATGGATATCCCATACTGACATCCCATTGGCGCGATAACCCAGCGCGTAGTGGTTCGGGATCGCGCCCAGGCGCCGAATGGTACCGTCTGCAACCATGGCCTCCAACCGCGACATGATCTCAGCGGCGGACGTGCCGAGCCGTTCGGCCAGTGCGTGGTATGGGCGTGGGCACAGTGGCAAACCTTCCTGAGTGGCGACGACAATCCGGCGATCGAGTTCGTCGAAATTAGTGGCGCGCAGCTTTTCAGGCATCTAATTTGAGTCCAACATAAAATTCGTCGATTTTCGGGAATTCATGGACGGCGTAGCCGGTTGCTTCCTCGATTCGCGCCGCCGCCTCGGCAATATCCGGCGGATATTCGGTCGCCAGTACGAACCACATGTTAAACGGATGATCGCGTGCGTAATTATGCGCCACTTCCACAAAGGCATTCACCCGCCCAGCGGTGCGGTCGAAGTCATCGGCGGGAACTTCCATCGCACACAGGCACACGGCGCCGCCCAGCTTCTCTGCGTTAAACAATGGCCCGAAGCGGCTTAAAGTCTGTGCCTCGATCAGCCGTTCGATCCGTTGGATCAGCTCCTGCTCCGTGATGCCGATTACCGCCGCCGCCGCCGCATAGGGCCGTTCGCGGATCGGGAAGCCGCCCTGCAGCGTGTTGATGATAGCACGGTCGATGTTATCCACTGGCGGCTGCCGTCGCTTCGTCGATCCGCTCCGGCGCTGACACATAGTGCGCGCCACGCTGCTTGAATGCCCGCGTACTGAACAGAATGGCATAGCTTGCATCCATATCGCAGGAGTGTGCGAGCCGATCGACATCGTCGCGAACGCATGCGCGGTCCTTGCCGTGGACCATGCAAAAAAGGTTGTATGGCCATTCTGGGCGCCGGCGCGGACGCCGGTAGCACAACGTCACTCCAGGGCTTGATGCAAATCGTTCACCGACCGCATCGACCTCGTCGTCTGGAATATCCCATACGACCATGGCGTTGGCAGTGAAACCGAGTGGCCGGTGATGCACGACGACGCCAAAGCGATTGATCGTACCGTCTTCAATGAGGTCCTGGATGCGTTCGATGACTTCTTGTTCAGTTAGCCCCAGCTGCCCCGCGATTATGGAATACGGGCGGGGTGCGATCGGCAGGCCGTCCTGGATGGCGGCGATCAGTCGATTTTCGATTACGCACGCCATAGCGGGAATCCGAGGTCGATGTGGTAGCTGTGTTCGAGTGGTAGATCGAGCGTGTCGAGGCCCGTGTTCAGTTCAATGTCTTCGAGCAGGTTATCGATGGCCTGACGATCGGTTGCGGTGATGACAAACCAGAGGTTGAATTCGTGCGTGCGCAGATAGTTGTGATTAACCTCGTCGAGTCCGTTGATGTAGGCGGCTACGTCCTCAACCCGGTCCGCCGGCACCGTCATGGCAACGAGTGTGCTCGTACCGATCGTATGGGGGCGGAACACGGGGCCGATGCGTGTGATCAAACCGCGACGGTTTAATGCTTCCAGGTTCTCGAGTACGGCCTCCTCGCTGACGCCCAGCGTCTCGGCAATGTCCGCATAAGGGGTCGGCGAGAGTGGGAAGCCACGTTGGTATTCATCGAGCAGGCGGCACTCCAGTTTGCTCAAGGCCGGCGGTGCATCGCTCCGTTCTCGTTTGGCGGTACAAACTTGCCCGTGCATTCGCGCAGTCCCGTGAGCGACCTAAAGTCCGATCCGGTTGGCGCGAGCGGTAAAAAAAATGCCGCTCGGCTTATCGGCTGGTAGTGTGGCGATCCTTTCCAGGGTGCGCGTGTCGTAGACATTGAGGCGGTCATCGTCGCGCGCGGAGATCCAGACGTGTTCGCCGCGTGGGGTAAATTCCATATGGAGTATTGCTTTGCCCGGGCTCAGGGTACTGGCAATGGTCAGGGTTTCCGTATCGATGACCTGCACGACCTCGTTATCCGGAAAGGCGTAGTTGACCCAGACATAGCGGCCGTCCGGTTGCGCCATAACGAACACCGGTTGGCCGTGCACCGGGATAGTCGCGCGCGCGCGCCAGTCATCGGTATCGACGACCAGTACCTCGTGCTGACCCATTGCTGGCACGAAGGCGGCCCGGTTAGCGATCGCCCAACCCTCAAGGTGTGGCATCTTGTAAACCGGTAATCTTTCTTTACCGCGCCCATAATCCGCGAGGATCCGCCGGACTCCTTTTTCGGGGTGCCACAGATCGATCAGTGCGAAGCCATCTTCCCCGAATAAGCCCGCGATATAGTAGCGCCCATCAGGCGTGATGAGCGCGTCATACGGTTGGCGGCCAACCGCCGAAAACTTGTGCAGCACAGGCTCTTTCGGCGTGGTGAGATCCGCGATCCAAATCTCGCCCGCATCGAATAAACTGAAAACGAAGCGGTTGCCGGGTGCATCGACGAGACCGACGACTTTTGACAGTCCGCCGTCGTGGGTGGCCGCGATATCGGCGATGAGTTCGAGCGTCGTGCTGTCGAATACACGCACGCCGCCCGGTTCGTAGTTGGACACGGCAACAAGCGCACCGTCCTGCGAAATAGCCCCGCCGATGCTGTTGCCCGACTGCAGTACCCGGTTGACGATCTGGGCGGTCAATAAGTCTACCTTGGTGAGCCCACCATCGCGCCCGAAGACGAACGCAAAGCGGCCGTCGCGTGAGAACACGACCGAGGCGTGAGACAGGTCACCGAGTCCCGGTATGGTGGCGAGCGTTGCCTGCTCGGTGGTACTGATCACCTGAATTTGGCCGGCTGCGCGTTCGATTACTACTCCTAAATCGCCCGTTCCGCGTAAGCCCTGTGCCCCGATCGCGGCGCCTGGCAGGAGTAATAGCCCAAAAAAAATCCCACAAAACTGGCGCAACGCACTACGGTTCATCAAACTGCCCCTTGCGCAGTGCATCGACGAGCCAGTCGACCTCATCGGTGCTTAAGATCCCGGCCCACGGTGGCATGGCCGTACCTGGACGGCCGGCGAGTATCACCTGCTGCAGCGAGATCGGTGATTTCTCTTTGAGGGCGATGCTCGTTAGTGCGGGCCCGAGTCCTCCGGTTAACCGCATGCCGTGGCAGGAGCCGCAATCGTGGCGCAGGAGGTGCTCCAGTTCTGTTGTACGATCGGCGGAAATCCCGTTGCCTGTCGCAGCGCCAATCGGCAGCAATAACAATATGGCAACGATGACGCTACGCATGAGCGTAAGCACGGCCCATCGGCGTCGCCAAGCAGTCGCCTGATGCCGCCGGAATAAACCAGTCGAGTTCGTGTGCGAGGGTCACGACCTCACCGATAATCACCGTTGCGGGCGGCTTGACGGCCTCTCGGGTCACTGCCGTCGCCACATCGGACAGCCTCGTCAGGATCCGCCGGTGCCGTGGTGTGGTGCCGCATTCGATGATAGCCGTTGGGGTCGCCGGCGCCCGGCCGGCTTGGACCAGAGATTGCGTGATCTGCGCAATCTGTGCAAGGCCCATGTAAACCACGAGCGTGGTCGCGGGCTCGCTGAGCTGGTGCCAATCTAGTTCGAGCGGCCGGTCCTCGCGGCAGTGACCGGTGATGAACTGTACGGAATTTGCGATCCCCCGGTGGGTCAGGGGGATCCCGGCGTAGCTGGCACAGGCATTGCCCGCCGAGATCCCGGGCACGACCTCGAAGCCGATACCGTGGCGGGCCAGATAAAGTGCCTCTTCTCCACCGCGACCGAAGACGAAGGGATCACCGCCCTTGAGACGCACGACCGAACGGCGGCCGCGCGCGAGGGTGACGAGCAGTTCATTGATCTCTTCCTGTTTGAGGGTGTGGCGGCCAGTGGACTTACCGGCGTAGATGCGCGCCGTAGGGGGTTCGATGAGCGCGAGGACCGGGTCGGCGACCAGGCGGTCATAGACCACGACTTCGGCTTCACGGATCAGGCGTGCCGCCTTGACGGTCAGCAGATCCGGGTCACCGGGACCAGTGCCGACGAGATATACGAACCCTTGGGTATCCATTGACCGCTTCATGTGTTCGGGCAACGCCTTACCGGTCCTTCTACCGAATACCGGAAGCGGCCGTGGCCATCTCTAGTATACGTCGTGCATCGTGTTGTAGACGTTGAACTTACCGGTCGGCGTGATCAGGCGCTTGTCCTTGATAACGTACTTTAGCTTGCGCGTTTTGTCGTCGACAATGACGATCGCCGACTCCTGATCCTTGCCGTTCCAGACGGAAAACCAGACCTCATCACCGGCTTTGTTGTATTCCGGATGGACGACCCTTTTCGGTCCTTCCCCGAGATCCGCCCACTCAGCTATCGGGAGGACCTCGAAGCCCTTGTCCAGGGCATCGATATTGAAGACCGCAGCCGATTGGCTGATGGGCTGTGCCGGATTCAGCGGTGAGTCGACCCACAGGTTTTTCGAATTCGGATGGGTCTTGACGAACAGCGAACCGCCGCCTTGCCCCTTCAGGACGCGGACAACCTTCCACGCCGCGTCCGCATGGCCGGCCGGGTCGGTACCGATGAAGGTCACTTCCTCGCTACCGAGTGCGCTTGTCACCCACACCGGTCCATGCTCGGGGTCAATGAGGTTGGCGCCCCGGCCCGGATGCGGGATCTCATGGGCGTCGATCAGGGCCGCTAACTTGCGTTCCTTGGAGTCAACGACGGCGATCTTGTTCGACTTATTCGCGGCCGTTAGGAAGTAGCGCTTGGTTGAATCCCAGCCGCCATCGTGGAGGAAACGCGCGGCCGGGATGGCGGTTACCTCGAGATTATCGATGTCCTCGTAATTGACCAGCAGGATCCGGCCGGTCTCTTTTACGTTGACAATGAAGTCCGGATGTTCGTGTGAAGCGACGATTGCAGCGACCCGTGGCTCGGGGTGATAGTCTTGGGTGTCTACCGTCATGCCGCGCGTCGAGACAATCTTCAGCGGTTCCAAGGTACCCCCGTCCATGATCGTGTACTGCGGCGGCCAGTAGGTGCCGGCGATCGCGTATTTGTCCTCCCAGCCCTTGAATTTCGACGTTTCGATGGAGCGTGCCTCCATCCCGGTCTTGATCTCGGCCACCGTAGCCGGTTCCTTCATCCACAGATCGATGAGATTGATCTTGGCGTCGCGCCCGCTGGTAAATAGATAGCGGCCGGAAGATGAAAAACGCGAGATATGCACCGCGTAACCGGTGTCGATGACACTGATGATCTTCTTGCTATCGCCGTCGATCAGCGCAATCTGGCCGGCATCGCGCAGCGTCACCGAGAACAGGTTCTCGATGTCGAGAGCGTTTGCTTTTTTGGTCGGGCGCTTGTCGACGGGGACATGCACCTTCCATGAAGTCTTCATGTCGCCAAGACCAAACTCGGGCGGCTGCGGCGGGGGGTGTTGTAGGAAGCGCGCCATGATGTCGATGTCGGCATCGCTCAACTCGCCCGAGGTCCCCCAGTTTGGCATACCGGCGGGCGAGCCATAGTTGATGAATACCTTGAGGTAATCGCTGCCGCGTCGGCGGGTAACGTCCGGCGTCAACGCCCTCCCAGTAGCACCCTTGCGCAGTCCCCCGTGGCAGTTGGCGCTGCGTTCAATATTTCTCCGCGTTCCGTGTCTGTATTCTCTTGGTGATAATTCGTGCGCACCGGCCGGGAC
>DAOWDI010000255.1 GCA_030639105.1 Gammaproteobacteria bacterium
TGAACAGTTTTGTTGGGCATTGCACAACGGTGCCATTCCGGCCGGGCGGATCCTGTCGAACGCCGGTGCTAGTGAGTACAAACCCGAGACTTCCACGATCAACTGTACGGTCTCCGGCACCATCGGAGATTCTATGGCTGACATCCTCGCGAAGCTCTGTGAGGCCGGTATGACGTTGAAGAGCGGCAGTGGCATCGGCTATGAGTTTTCGACATTGCGGCCGCGCGGCGCGTACGTATCGGGTGCCGATGCGTTCACTTCCGGACCACTGTCGTTCATGGATATCTACGACAAGATGTGTTTCACGATCAGCTCGGCAGGCGGTCGGCGCGGCGCACAAATGGCGACATTCGACATCGGGCACCCGGATGTTTTCGAGTTCACCGCGGCGAAGCGGGAGCCGGGCCGGCTGCGGCAGTTTAATCTCTCGTTGATGGTGACGGACGAATTCATGCAGGCAGTCAAAGAAGATGCCGCCTGGCCGCTTGCGTTTCCGGTTACCGCGGGTGAATTGCGCGACGTCGGGCTGAGTCTGGAAGATGCGTGCATCATATGGCGGGAGTGGCCGATAACCGAGGGCTATATTACCGACAAATGCGGGCGGGTCGCCTGCAGGATTGCTAAAACGGTCCAGGCGCAAGAACTGTGGGAGGCGATTATGACATCGACCTATGAGTTTGCCGAGCCGGGATTCATCCTGATCAACCGCGTCAACGAGCTCAACAATAACTGGTTCTGCGAGAACATCCGCGCGACCAACCCATGCGGCGAGCAGCCGTTGCCGCCCTATGGTTCCTGTCTGCTTGGGTCGATTAATCTGACCTGTTTCATTACCGATCCGTTCACGGACGCCACGCGCTTCGATTGGGATCGTTTTCGCAAGGTCGTAGCAATCTTTACCCGCATGCTCGACAACGTTGTCGAGATCAACGGCCTTGCTCTCCCCGGGCAAAAGAATGAAATCCTGCGTAAACGCAGGCACGGGATGGGCTTTCTCGGGTTGGGATCCGCCCTCGCGATGCTCGGTATGCGTTACGGCGATACGGACTCTATCGAATTTACTGCCGATGTCAGTCGTGAACTGACGCTAAGCGGGTGGCGCGCGGCGCTCCAACTGGCGCGCGAGAAAGGGGCCGCGCCCATCATGGGCGAGGACTATGAGGTCACCAGTGAGATGCTTATAAGCCGCCCAGAGATGGAGAATGACGGCTACAGCGTCGGTGATAAGGTTAAGGGCGCGGTGCTGCATGCAAGATACAGCCGCTTTATGCAGCGGATTGCGGCGATCGAACCGGAACTGGTCGAACAGCTCGCCGAAGTCGGCGCCCGCTTCACGCATCACAGTTCGATCGCGCCGACTGGGACCATTTCGTTGTCGCTGGCCAATAACGCGAGTAACGGCATCGAACCGAGCTTCGCGCATCATTACGTTCGCAACATTGTGCGCGAAGGCAAGAAAAGCAAGGAGAAGGTCGATGTCTTCTCCTACGAGATGCTCTGTTATCGAGACCATTTAGCTGGCGCGGCAAGCGATATCGACGCGACGCTCGCACAATTACCCGACTGTTTTGTAACGACGTCCGAGTTGCAGCCGCAGGCGCATATCGATATTCAGGCCGCGGCGCAGCAATGGGTCGATTCCTCGATTTCGAAAACAATAAACGTACCGGCTGATTATCCGTACGCGGATTTCAAGGATATTTACCTGAGGGCCTATGAGCAGGGGCTCAAAGGATGCACAACGTTTCGCTTCAATCCCGCGAGATTTCAGGGCGTCCTTGTCAAGGAACAAGACCTCGAGAACACCGTCTATCAGTTTACCCTCGAGGACGGCACGGTTGTCGAAGCGAAAGGGAACGATGAGATTGATTACGATGAAGAAATTCATACCGCGGCGAACCTCTATGACGCGCTGAATGAAGGCTATTACGGAAAATACTGACCGAGAGGTGGGGTATATGCCTATCAAGATTGATAAAAAAATTGTTGAGTGCGGCATCAAGGATGAAGCGACAGTTGAGTTTGAGGCACCGTTTGAACAAGCGGATGCAGAAGAAAATATCGTGCAGATGCACGAGAAGCTCGAACGTCCCGAAACGCTTATTGGCGAAACCTACAAAATAAAAACGCCGCAATCGGATCACGCGCTATATGTCACCATCAACGACATCGTGCTGAACGCGGGTACTGATCATGAGCATCGGCGTCCCTTCGAGATCTTCATCAATTCTAAAAACATGGATCACTTCCAGTGGATTGTGGCACTCACGCGAATCATCTCGGCGGTTTTCCGCAAGGGCGGTGATGTCACCTTCCTTGTCGAAGAGTTGCATAGCGTGTTCGACCCGCGGGGCGGTTACTTCAAGAAGGGCGGCCGGTTTATGCCTTCATTGGTAGCGGAGATCGGCGATGTGGTGGAAGAGCACTTGATCCATATCGGGATCCTGAAGCCCGTGGAACTCGATCAAGGGCAAAAAGATTTTATCGCCGCAAAGCGCGCCGAGCATGACAAGATTCAGCACCCTCGTGTTGAGAACGATGAACAGCAGTTTCCGGAATCTGCTACGTTGTGCGAAAAATGCCTCACGAAGGCGGTTATTTATCTGGATGGGTGCCTGACTTGCCTTAATTGCGGCGAATCGAAATGTAGCTAGCATTTTTCTCCCCAGTCGCCGGCTAATGTAATACTGGCGGCTTAAAATGCTCACGCCGATCGATCGATTGTACATGGACATCAAACATCTCGCCGTCGCGATACAGGGTGAGCAGGATGTTGCTGCCCGCCTCGCCGACGGCCCATATCCGGCGAAACAGATCGGCCAGCTCAACGATCCGCTCGCCTGCCACCCCGACGACGATATCCCCGGCCCGTACGTCGGCCTGTTCCGCCGGACCGCCGTCCAGAACACCCGTAACCACGAGGTTTTCGGGTGTATCGGTCACGAATAGTCCCAGCCAGGGTCGCGGCGGTTTGAGTGTGGCGCCGTAGTTGAGCATCTCTTCCATGATCGGCTTGAAAATATTGATCGGTACGATCATGTTTCCGGCCGCAACCCCCGGCGCGATGTTTTCGACGTAAAGGGAACCGATCCCCCCGAGCGTACCGTCCGCCGCGATGAGCGCAGCCCCGCCCCAGTTGGGGTGTGGCGGCGTGGTGAAGATCGCCTCGTCCAAAACGTATTCCCAATAACCGGCAAATTCCCGCTTTCCCACGACGTTTGCTTCCAGCGACTGCGTGCGGCCACCGAACCCGGCGACGATGACGTCGTCTCCGGGAACGAGCAAGTCGGACTCGCCGAGTTCGAGCACCGGCAGGTCCAGCCGGCCGAGTGCCTGCACGAGTCCGAATCCCGATTCGTAATCGTAGCCAACTACGTGTCCCGTCACTGCCTGGTCATTCGTGCCGACAAGCCAGATCTCTTCCGCCTCCGCGATGAGATAACCAATGGTTACAACCAGTCCGCTGTCGTTGATCAGGACGCCATGGCCTGAGCGTTCAGTACCGAGAATAGATGCGGTTAACGCATCTTCGGGAACGCATGAGCGCACCGATACAATCGACGACAACGCGGTGTCAAGGTCGTAACCGACCGCGCTTGGGTCGGCCTGCAACTCCGGCGTGATAATTGCCTGCGATTCGGTTTTTTTCGTCACTGTTACTCAGGGCGCGGTAAAATCATGAATGATTTCGTTGCTGTCCGGCAAGGTAATCACACCATGCCAGTGTGCCACCATCCGCCCATCGGGATGGAAGGCGGAAGCGTACCATATCGTCAATATCAGGATCGTAACAGGCCGCATGGTTTGAGACTGTAAACCATGAATACAGCTTGAAGAAAGCGTATCTTTTCGTTACACGTGAAGGAATGTTTGGGAGAGATAGTTCGATGAACAAGCCATTGAGCGCAACGCGTGGTGTGTTATTCGTATGGATTTGTCTCCTGGCCGCGGCCGCGATGGCCGATCCGCTGCAGCCGGCGGACGTGCCGGAGCCGCTGCAACCGTGGATCGATTGGGTGCTGTTTGACGACAAGGAACGCACCTGTCCATTTTTTTATAACAATTTCAAGCACAAACGCTGTGCCTGGCCGGGCGAATTGCGGCTCGACTTAAACGAGAAGGCAGGCGCTTTCAGTAGTGGCTGGCGGGTGTTTGCGGACAGCTGGATTGCGCTGCCAGGCGCAAAGAAGAATTGGCCCGTGCGCGTCGAGGTCAACGGTACACGCCGCGCCGTTATCGAGCGTGCGGGCAGACCGTTGCTTCACTTAAGCGAGGGCGTCTATACGATCACGGGCCAGTTCGACTGGCCGGTGCTACCCGAAACCCTGGTGATTCCGGCCGATACCGGGATCGTCAGCCTTGTTGTGCGCGGTGAATCCGTCGGCTTTCCAGACATCGACCGCAAGGGCAACATCTGGCTGGGTGGAGGACGCCGCGATGCGCTTGATGGCGAGCGCGAAGCGGCGAACAGCCAAGCGGTAACGGTCCTGCGCCGGATTGTCGATGAGATCCCACTGCAGATGCACACTCGTATCGAAGTGGATGTCACCGGTGAACAGCGTGAACTCGTGCTCGGGCGGCCGCTGCTCGACGGGTTTATTCCCGTCGCCATCAAGAGCCCGGTGCCCGTCCGTATTGAACCCAATGGCGATCTGAGGGTGCAGCTGCGCGCGGGGCGCCACGTGATTGAAGTCCATGCGCGCCATCCAGAAACCATCGAGGCGTTGGTGCTCCCAGCCCAGCCACTGCCATGGCCAGCGCAGGAGGTGTGGGCGTTTGATGCGCGAAACGATTTACGCCTGGTTGAGATCGAAGGCGTCGCCGCGGTCGATCCGCGCCAGACGCGTGCGCCACGGGATTGGTACCGTCTGCCCGTCTATACGGTTACGGCCGGTGATACGCTGCGTTTTGTGGAGATCCGCCGCGGCGATCCCGAGCCGGAGCCGGATAAGCTCGCCCTGTCGCGCAGCTTATGGCTGGATTTTGGTGGTGCGGGATACACCACTCAGGATCGGGTCGAGGGAACTATCACGCGCAATTGGCGGCTCGACAGCGGCCCGGAGCCGGTGTAGCGGATGTCCCTGCCGGTAAGCAGCGTCTGGATGCCGCCGTCCTCGCCAAACTCGCCGTGCAGCGCGATGAACGCGACCTCGCAGTCAAAGTTCCTCA
>DAOWDI010000180.1 GCA_030639105.1 Gammaproteobacteria bacterium
ACACCGGCGGCAGCATTTCGGCGCAGGCTTGTTCCTGTTACGCACATCCATCACTGCTGTTTCTTCATCATCTGCTTGCGCCAGTCCTGATCCTGCAGCTTGTACTTCTGCGCAAACTCATCCAGCATCCGCTTCTGCGCGGGCTGCGCACCCTCGTCCCAGCGACCGTCGAGTATAAACTTCGAATACACCGGCGGTTGGCCCTTATCCGGCGGTGGCTGCCTTCCCGTACCGCTAACGGCCCAGGCCTCGTCCGGCGACACAGCCATGCGTTCGGTAACCTTACCCTTGGTGATATTCCACACCATCATGTCGGCTGCCATCGATAGCGGACCGTCATAGGTCTCGCGAATATTGTCGTACAGCGAGTAGCGGGTCGCCTCTTCATTGAGGAAGTGGTAAGCGACCGCATGCCGTGGCTTGACCTCGCTCATCACCTTGCCGAAGGCCTGGCCCGAGGTGTGGAATGCACAGCAGGCGCGCCAGGCCAGTTGCGGCGGCTGACCGTACAGCGTGACAAACAATTCCGGCGCCACGAAGGCTTCGTGGATCGCCAGATCCGCATCCTTGGCATATTTCAGAAACCACTTGTTCGGAAACGTGTCGCCGCCGATGACCACTTTTATCCCGTTATATTCAAGCGCATAGCTGATGGGTCCGTCGCCGGAATGCACCGCCGGCCAGGACCGAATCGTCACCCCATGCTCCTGATACACAACCTGGTTGACACCCTTGTAGTCGAACTCGGTGGTCTCGATCGTTCCGGCTACCGTGCTGATATTGAATTTTCGCGTGGTGTAATCCCAATTTGCATGTTTCAGGAAATGCTCCATCGAGTACTTGGTACCCAATTGTGGGGTCATGCCGCTCGGACCCCAGACACGCAGCGCGTTGGGGCGACCCGCGGTCCAGCCGCCGGCCCACAGAGAATCGATGTCGCCCATGTGGTCGGTATGCAGGTGCGTCAGAAAAACCTTGTCGAGATATTGGTACGGGATCATCAGCGCCGCGAGATTGGCCATCGAGCCGCTGCCGATGTCGAAGATGAATTTGTCGCCGTTGCCCGTCTCGACCAGAAAGCAGGTCGCGGCTTGTCCGCGGCGCGCCGACGGCATACCGGTACCGCAGGCAATCACGCGAATTTCTGCCTTATCCAGCACCTCGGTACCCGGATAGTAGACGTAGCGATCCGGCGCCACGCCGTTGGGATCGGTGATCCTGCCGCCCGCGGCTTGGGCGTCGGCTACGATTGCAAGCCCTTCGTGTCCCTTCAGCCATCCAGCGGCGGTTATCGCGCAGCCAACAGCGACCGCGACACCCAGCGAAACGCCGGATATTCTTCTTGTGCTCATGAGATGAATACCCCTCGATAATCTAATCTATTATTAAGGCAGCCTGCGGAAACATTTTGAGCTTGAGCAACGGCCCCGCAATGCGAAAAACAAGCACGTAAAGTCACACCCACCGCACGAATTATTAATCATATGCCCGGACATGCCACTGCATCTTGATCGGGATCCGTCTTATTCATGACCTTAATGAGGACGATTTTTCGGGCACTTCGGTAGGTGCGCCTCAGGTAGTCCAACGAAACGGGACTCGAAAACCCTAGACCTCGTTTCTGTCCAAGGAACTGACTCCACCGCCCCTGAATCAAGTTCTGCGATTCGCCGCTCGATTTCTTGCAGCCAAGCAGCCTCGACACCCTCATCGGTACTAATTTCCAGGCTCTCAAGCAGCATTCCGATAAGTTCAGCGCGCTGCCCCTCATTGAGGTCCATCGCCTTATCGTAGAGTTGCTTCGGAGTTGCGACCATGAGTCAATAATAGCACTTTCGCAGTTTTTCCAGCCCGCCGACAAAGGCTACATGTAGTCGTTAACCTGCCAGTTGCAGGCGCACTTTTTGAGACAAAAATAAAAGAAATACTACCAGCGTTCAGGAAGCTTACGCGATGCATGGAATACCCGCAGAATCTCAATCCGTTGCAAGCGAGGGCGAACACGGTAAGGCACGATATAGCGTGTTTTGGGAATAACGAGTTCGCGGGTACCCAGTAACCGCCCTGGATAACCCAGAGAAGGATTATCTTTCAGCAAGTAAACAGTATGATGAATGCGTTGTACCACAAGCCGGGCCGCCTGTGGATCGTCTTTAGCAATGTATTCTGTTTCTTGGTCCAGGTTCTTTAGAGCCTTCCGTAGCCATTTAATCTCCATTTACGCCCCATTTGTTAAAGACAGTCTGTACCTCCTGATCGCTGGCAAAGTCACCGGCATCGGCTTCCTTGACGGCGTCTTTAATCTCTTCAATCTGCCACTCATTTACCTCGATGAATTCACGGACCGCCTCAGCAGCAAGAAATGATTTACTGCGGTGAGTGGCCGCGGACAGCTTATCCAGTCGAGATTTAAGCTCCGATTCCAGGCGTATAGTCATGGTGGTTGACTGAGACATGCTGCACCTCAATTGTGTTTATATGTACACATATTAGCACAATAGCGTGCAATGACACACTCTGAATCGGCCTCGGGGGTACAGGTCTCTTCCCGGGGCGACCGCTTCGGCCTCGGCTACTACTACATGATATTCAACGACGATCGGGTCGAACTGATCCTGCCCGAAGACGAGGAGCAGGGCATGGAGGTTTTCTACAAGGTGGCCGTGACGCGTTGGGCCGAGGTGTCCGCTGATTTGCAGGTGATCGACGGCGCACTCAACGGCGCCGACACCGCCGTGGTCGGCGCGCTACGGTTCCGAATGTCGTTTTAAATCGAGGATCTTGACGACCGCTTCGGGTAGTTCGTAGCAGCAAAGCGTGCGATCACCCGAATCTGGAGGCGGCCAGAACGCGCGCATGGACGCGGCGCCGATGACCAAGCCGCCGGCCTACTGGGAAGTCTCACTCTCCACCAGGAGCGGTTCCGCCATTTCAGCGCCTGCTTCAGCGACGATGTCCATGATCCGCAAATTCACCGCCTCCGTGACCTCGAGATAATGCCGGTGATCCCAGGTCATCACGTAGATCAGCGCTTTGAAATCCAGACCGCTTTCGCCAAAGCCCTTGAATCGTACGTAGAGATTTTCCTGATCGATTTCGTCGCGCTGAGAGAGGTCCCGCCGAATGCCCTGCAGTATCGTTCGCACCTGTGCGGCGGTTGTCGAATACCGGAGGCACAGACGCGGGTTGTACCGGATCTTTTCCCGTCTCGAAATATTTTCGAGTTCCATTTCGGCAAACTGCGAGTTCGGCACTGCGATCAGCGAGCGATCGAGGGTCCGGATCCGTTCGGCAGGCCGTCATCGTCGAACCCTTCGGGATCGGTGCTCAAATCGTGGACGTTTACCCACAGCTTGCGGTCGAGAATGACCTCGAGCTGCCGCGCATATAGCGGTCCTTTTTCGACGTCCATCCGTTTCGGCAGATTCCACAAATCGAGGTAGTGCACCGCCGTCCCGTAGTCGTTCTCCTCAACGGCTTGCCGATAGTGCTCAAAGCTCGAGCGCGGCGTGTCGCGTCCGAATTTGTCCGTCTTGCGCAGCTCAGGCGGCGGCGTTGCTTTTTCCTGCGTCGCGGTATCGGCGGCGGCTTTATCATCCGCGGTCGCCTGCGCCGGCTTTTCCGTGGAGCCGTCCAATACGTCCGCCACGGTGGGTTCCTCGGCGGACGCAGGGGTTATCAATACGCAAAACAGTGCGGCGCCGAGCAGGCAGCTTAAAAACGGGCTGAGCTTCATCGGAAATAACCGGTGCTGAGAGTCAAGTTGAATTGACTTCATCTTCGCAACGACATTGCAAACTTATTCTCGGCCTGTGCGTATTGCTAAACGCCTGGCAAAGCGCCGCGACAGGACGCGAACATTCGCGCTGCCGGATAACGCGCACAGCGGGACTCCGCACGAGCCATTCAACACGAATCGCATATGTCGTGATGCGCTTCGGTACCGGCGCAAAACGATCACGCCGAAACCAGTCGATCTCGAGGCTCAGCCCAGCAACAAGGCCGCGTCCTTGCGAAAATACTCGTCCACAATATTTTCCAGATCGCGACGGGCGCGTTCATCATCCCCACGACCATACGTTTCGAACAGCGTCAGTGCTATTTGCCGGAACGCCTGCACCACCTCGGGGTCGAAATGGCTACCTTTGCCTTCCTCCAGAATCGACATGGCCTTATCGAAAGTCATCGGCTCTTTGTAGGGCCGCTTGGAAGTCAGCGCATCAAATACATCGGCGATGGCGAAGATGCGTGCATTCAACGGAATGTCCTTACCCGCCTTTCCTCCGTAATAACCACTGCCGTCAAATTTCTGATGATGGTGCCCTACCACCTCAGCGGTGTCCTGCAGCCAGGAAGATCGGGCCACGATCTCCATGCCGTGTTCCACGTGGGTTTTCATTTCCTCAAACTCATCTTCACTCAGCGGTCCGGGTTTGAGCAAAATATTGTCACGGACCCCGAGTTTGCCGACATCATGTAAGAACGCGCCTTTAATCAGGCGTCGAATTTCGGTTCTTGTTAAGTCGAGGCTCTCGGCAAGGCGGACGGCGTAAATGGAAACACGATAATTGTGAATATCCGTATCGCTGTCACGCTTCGCGATAGCGGAACCCAGCAGCTGGATGCTCTCGAGATTGGCATTCAGCAACTCGCGCGACATGGCGGTGACACGGTTCAGCAGCTGAACGATGGTCGGATAAAGCAGCAGCGCCGTCAGTACCACGATGCCGACGGAGATCCCGATGGCGCGAAGGCGGCGCGCCTGCGCTTTGCCGACCGCGGTTTCCGAGACCGCGAATATCGCTTCGATGTAAGCCGGAACTGCATTGTTGGTGTCGAGCAGCGGCACCGACAGCAGCACGCAAAACCGGTCTTCCACCTTCGCGAGCACGTGACTCACCTGGTCGGAAGTGCGGGGCACGGGCAGCTCCGCCTCGTGCAGGGCAGCGACGGCTTGTTCGAAATCCATGCCGAGACCGGCAAGGCGGGCAATTTCGGTACCGTCGATGGTCTTGATCGCGACAAAGACGTAACGCCCCGAAGCGTAACGGGGACGATAAGAAAGGTACTTGTCAAGCAACGCCTGCATCTCTTGCCGCCGCGGCAAGCCGGGTTCATCGAGGATATTCGCGGCCAGTATGCTGATGTTCATCGCACCTTGCAGCGCACGTTCCGCCGCGATCTCGCTGACCTGGTCCTTGGCATAAAAGATGGCGAGACTCCCCACCAGTAACGACACGAGGATCGCCGTCATTGCCAGACGGATGATCAGCACGCGATGAATCGTTTTGTTCGGACGTTGGCTCATGATTCGGTGAAGGGTGCGGAAAGAAAACCCGCGCAGTCTTACAGACTACCGGTTTCACAGATGTCGAACCACCCCGACGATTACGGGCTGCCGGCCGACTTGACGACGACGCCCCTGTTGCGGGAAAAAGAAAATGCCGAGCACCGTCGCACACATCGGGTCGAGCACGTCAGTTGTCCGATCAAGCGAGCACGGGGCCGCACGTCACACCTTTGGCACGCCGCCCGATCGCCTCAACGTCTCAGCACTTCATGGCATCAGGCGGATGTCGACGCTTTGAGTCGGTAGAGCGTCGCAGACAGCACCAGCACCAACACGAGCATCAGAATCGCGCCAAAGGTCAGGCCCGCCATCACGGTCACACCGCAAGACCGATCCAGAAGACATCCTGCAACAATGGAATGACACCGAGAACCGTGGTTCCCGCCGCGAGCGCGACGGGCCGCGCGCACGAGATCGCGGCGTTAATGTATGCGCGTTCAAGCGGAAGCATTTGGCCGCGGTGAGGAAGGTGTATGCTTCTTTCACGATCTCCTGGGCGTACGGGTCGACTTCCTACCGGATATCCGTTTGAGGTTCCTGCGCGGCGAGCGAGGCGTATCGCGCCGTGTTACAAGATCTAAATTGCAGACGGGGTCGCGGTGCCAGCTAGTCCTTTCGCCAAATTCGGTTCGTACCGGTAGGACCGGTATACTCTAGCGAAAACCAAGCAACCGGAGTGTTCCCATATGATACGACTCGTAAGATGTCTTAAGCGAAAGTCAGGTAGCTCCACGGACGAGTTTCGCCGCTTCTGGAACGATCCGGAATACCTCGAGTTGACCAACCAAGTTGTCGACACAATGAATGCCGTGCGTATTGCGCGCAATCTTACCTTGCAGGTCGAACTCAATCGGACATTGAAGGAATTCCATGACCAGGACGAACCGTACGACGGCATCATCGAGATCTGGTGGCAGAATGCCCAGGTTCTCAATGCAGCCATAGCCGAGCAGGATGCCGGTGACATGCAACTGCGCTACAACGGCTTCGAAGATGAGTATATCGATCGCTCCGCATCACGTTTTTTCTTTACCGAGAGTAACTGATCCGTCACGTGGACGGCACAGCCTTGAGCTTGTACAAGGTCGCATAAAGCACTGGCACGAGGACGAGCGTCAAGACGGTGCCGAATGTCAGACCGGCCATTACGGTTACGGCAAGCCCGATCCAGAAGACATCCTGCAGCAACGGAATGACGCCAAGCACGGTGGTCCCCGCGGCCAGACCGACCGGCCGTGCACGTGAGATTGCGGCATTTACGATGGCATCGTATTGGCGCTGACCCTCGGCGAGGTAGATGTTTACTTGATCGAGCAGTACCACTGCATTCTTGATCATCATGCCGACGAGGCTCATCGCGCCGAGCAGTGCGACAAAACCAAAGGCCGCGCCCGTACTGAGTAAGCCCGCGGTCATGCCGATCATCGCGAACGGAATCGATAGCGCGATGACCAGCGGCGGACGATAGGCATTAAATAAGGCGACGATGATAAACGCCATGATCACTACCGCCGGCACGATGCCGGGTAGGAGTGAGGCTTGCGAGTCGCGTGAACTCTCGAATTCGCCGCCCCATTCCATGACGTAGCCTTCGGGTATCACAATGCTTTCGACTTGGTCCACTACGGAATTGCGCAACGCCGGCAACGTAATGTCACCCAATGGGTTCGCCTGTACCGTGATGGTGCGACGGCGGTCGCGACGCCAGATCAGGGGGTCTTCCCATTCGATATGGATGGAATCCGTGACCTGTCCGAGCGGGACGGTGTGTGCGCTGGCGTCGGGCTGCACCTGCAACGCCGGCAGACCGCCGACCGATCTACGTTCTTTCTCGTTGTTGCGCAGCACGATAGGAATGAGTTCGTCGCTTTCGCGATACAGACCAACGGTACGGCCGTCGAATGCCCGCTTGGTCGTCTCCGCGATATTGCCGCGGGTGATACCCGCCCAGCGCGCGCGCTGTTCATTAAAGGCCGGCACGATCTTCTTGGTACGCTGACGCCAGTCGGTCTGGAAGTCGCCGGCAAGCGGCGCATTACGTACGATCTCTATCCCTTGTTCGGCGGCCACCCGCAGTACCGCCGGATCGGCGATCGCCGGGCCGCTGATCCGGACCTCAAACTTCCAGGTCTTGCTCGGACCAACGCCGAATTTTCGCAACGGGATCTGAGCGTCCGGAAACTCATCCACAAGCCACGGCCCGATATCGGCAATGATTCCGTCGATATCTTTGATGTCGCGCACATTGACCACAAACTGCCCATAGGACGAATTGGGCGCCTCGGGTTCTACCGGCAGGTAGAAGCGCGGTGGGCCGGCGCCGACAAACGTCGCGATACCGGCGACCCGTTCATCCTCGGCCAGATGTTTTTCGATGCGCTTCATGTCCGTGTCGGTGACGCTGATGCGCGTGCCCTGCGGAGCCCAGTAATCGACCATGAACTTCGTCATCGACGAATCCGGGAAAAATAATTGCTTGACGTTGCCGAAGGCCACGATCGATATCACCAGCAGCGCTACGGTACCGCCGATGGTCAGCCATCGTTGCCTGATGGCTAATGCCAGTAATGACTTGAAAGTACGAAACATCGGGCTGCCATACGGGTCTTCGCCGGCCTCACCTTCAGGATCAGGCAGCAGATCCATGCATTGCAGCGGCGTCAGGGTGATCGATACCAGCCAGCTTACGAGCAGCGATATCGCGACGACACTGAACAGCGAGGCGCAGTATTCGCCGGCGCTCTCTTTCGATGCGGCGATCGGATAGAACGCCATGACGGCAACGATGGTAGCGCCGAGCAGCGGGATCGACGGCAGCTCGGCGGATTCGATCGCGGCCTTCCTGCGATCCATGCCTTCCTGCAGGCGCACGATAAAGCCGTCGGCAACCACGATTGCGTTGTCCACCATCATGCCGAGCGCAATGATCAATGCGCCGAGCGACATGCGCTGCAGGTCGATACCGACAACGGCCATGAGCATGAACGTGCCGAGAATGGTGACGATGAGCGCGGCGCCAATGATCAATGACATACGCAAGCCCATACCAATCGTCAGGATGACGATAATGATGCCGACGGCTTCGGCAAAACTGATGAGGAAGCCGTTAACGGCTTCGGCAATGACATCCGACTGCCAATGGACACGCTCGACCTCGATGCCGATGGGCAACTCGGAGACCAATTCGTTCAGGCGCGCATCCACCGCGCGCC